>JBAWWJ010000141.1:0-21341 GCA_037146815.1 Planctomycetota bacterium | reverse complement strand
TAACCAACCACATAAGCAGTTGACGCTGTTCGACTTATAGCCGGACAGTTGTGTTCCCAATCATGTTCTCCGCGGAACTTTTCCCTGCAATTTCTCTGCGGTGATTTTCCAACCTGCGTGCGGTGCGGTTACAATTCCGCGATCGACTCGCCCCTTGTTTCTGTCGATTTCCGTACTGGAGATTTTGTCCCATGGATTGTCAGAGAGTACGTCGTTTCTTGCGAACTGTTTTTGCGATAGGACTGTCAGTCGGTTTCGCGACCTCGTCCCTGGCGGCTTCGCTTAATGAGAACATCAAAGCCATCCGAGCGGTCGGATCTGAAGGAAAAGGGCACGCTGCCGCAATTGCTGCTGTGAAAGAATTGTCCCAAGGGTCAGGCGAATCGTTGTTGCCAATCCTGAAGGCGTTTGACGATGCAACTCCCCTCGCGATCAATTGGCTGCGGGGGGCTTTTGATTCCGTCGCGGATAAGGCACTTGCAGCGGGAAAACTACCTGCAGACAAGCTCGAAGCCTTCGCAAAAGAGACGACTCGCAATGCAGAAGCGAGACGACTGGCCTATGAGTGGCTGATCAAGGTCGACGCCACGGCCAGTGATCGACTGATTCCCGGAATGCTGCGTGATGCCAGCCCCGAATTCCGGCGTGATGCCGTTCAAAGACTGATCAAAGCCGCCACAACTGCTCAGGAAGCCAAGAACACGGAATCCGCTGAAAAGCTCTTCAAAGAGGCCTTGGCGGGAGCTGTCGATGACGATCAGGTCAAAGCGATTGTCGGACCGTTGAAAGAGATGGGACAACAGGTCAACCTGCAAAAGCACTTCGGTTTCCTGACGGAATGGCAACTCGCAGGTCCTTTCGACAACACCGAAAAGAAGGGATTTGACATTGCTTACCCTCCCGAGAAGGGGGTTGACCTGGCAGCCACGTATGCGGGAAAGATGGGTGACGTCACCTGGAAGAAGTTTGCGACCGAAGATGACTACGGTGTTTTCAACATCGCCAAGCAGACCTCACCCTACAAAGGTGCGGTGATGTATGCCTATACCACGTTCCATGCGGATAAACCGATGGGCGTGGAAATGAGACTCGGAACCCCCAATGCGTGGAAATTGTGGGTGAATGGAGAAGTTGTTTTTGGTCGTGACGAGTACCATCGCGGCACCCAACTGGATCAATACCGCGTGAAGGCCAAGCTCAAAAGCGGCAATAACACGATTCTGTTGAAGGTTTGCCAGAACGAGCAGACCGACGAATGGGCTCAGGATTACAAGTATCAGATTCGCGTTTGCGACTCGACCGGGGCGGCGATCCTGTCCACCCCGGCCACAGCAACAAGCCGTGTTGACCGTTAGTCCGGCGCGAGTTTGCTGCCAACCTGCAAGCTCGGAATTCGCCCCTCCAAATCATCCTCCATTGGAATGAATACAATGCGACTGTTTCTGCTGATCAGCATGGTCATGGCCTTTTCGACGACGCTGCCTGCGGCGGACTGGCGACAGTTCCGAGGTAACGACAGTTCTGGCGTTTCCAGCGAGAAAGACTTGCCGGTCAAGTGGTCGGCGACGGAAAATATCGGTTGGAAGGTTTCCCTTCCCGGCCGGGGGCTCAGTTCCCCGATCGTTGTTGGAGATCGAGTTTTCGTAACGTGTTCCAGCGGTTTTCGCCATGACCGATTGCACGTCATTTGCCTGAATGCCAGCGATGGAAAAATCCGCTGGGAGCGTCAGTTCACAGCCACGGGACGCACCATGACGTTCCCCAAGATCTGCAATGCGACGCCATCACCGGCCAGTGACGGCAAACGGGTTTACGCACTATTTTCCAGCAACGATCTCGTCTGTCTGGATCTGGACGGAAACCTTCAATGGTATCGCGGGCTGACATATGATCACCCCAACGTCAGCAACAGCCTGGGAATGGCCTCGTCCCCGGTTGTTCTCGGAGATACGCTGGTGGCTCAGGTTGAAAATGACAGCCAGTCATTGGCGACCGGAGTTGATGTCGCCACCGGCTTGTCACGCTGGACGATCGAACGGCCCAAGCGAGCCAACTGGACATCGGCGGTGACACTGACGAAGGCCACTGGTGCCGAAGAAGACCTGGTTTTGCTGCAGTCATCCGAGGGGATTTCTGCCGTGCAACCGCTGACTGGAAAAGCCGCCTGGACGTATCCCGACGGTGCCTCGACCATTCCGTCCTCGGTCATTTCGGATGGAATCGTCTACATTCCTTCGCACGGGATCACCGCCCTGCGTCCACCTCGCGGCAGTGCTCATCCTGAAGTTGTCTGGCGACAAGGAAAACTGGGCCCTGCGACTCCCAGCCCGATCGCCTATGACGGACGACTCTATTCAATCAATGGTGCGGGAGTGCTGATCAGCGCCGACATCAAGACAGGCGAAGAGAAATGGAAACTTCGGCTGACGGGACCGTTTAGCGGAACCCCGGTTGCTGCTGGAGGACTGCTCTATTTCTTCAATGAAAAAGGCGTCGGGCAAGTCGTCAAACCGGGGGACGAAACTGGTGAACTTGTTTCGTCCAACGATCTGGGTGAGATGTTCATGTGCACACCGGCAATTTCCAACGGTGCGATCTATATCCGAAGCGACAGCACACTTTGGAAGATCACGAACAAGTAAGTGCGAGGCGGGGGGGGATGAACTGGCACGGGCAAGATGCCCGTGCCACAGCACGATTCTTAGCCGATTCTCGTCAGACTTCGCCGCTGAAGCGGTAACCGATGCCTCGCACGGTTTCGATCAGGGATTCTGCATCGCCCAGCTTTTGTCGTAGCGAACGAACGTGCACGTCGACCGTTCGTTCAAGGGCATTGGCATCTTCGCCACGGCAGCGGTCCATCAGTTCATTACGACTGAACGGGCGACCGGGCGCACGTGCCAGTGTCCAGAGCAACCGAAATTCGGTCGGGGTCAGGTCAAGCTCTTTTCCTGCCAGCTTGGCCGAATGGTGAACTCGATCGATCTCGATTTCGCCAGCGACGACAACGTCTTTGGCCTGTTCGGATGCAGGGGTCCGGCGCAGTAGTGCTTTGATACGGTGAATCAGCGGCTTGATCTTGAACGGCTTCGTGACGTAGTCGTCCGCCCCCATATTGAAGCCAACGATTTCATCGACTTCTTCACTGCGAGCGGTGAGCATCAGAATTCGCGTGGCCTGCGTCCGTGGATCGCTGCGGATCTGCCGACAGACTTCCAGTCCGTCGATCACGGGAAGCATCAGATCCAGAATGACCAGATCGGGTTGCTGGCTTTGAACGCGTCGCAAACCGTCCTGACCATCGGAGGCGACGATCACTTCGAAGCCCTCCTTTTCGAGGTTGTACGAGAGTACTTCCTGGAGTGATCGTTCATCTTCGATGATCAGCAGTTTCGGCTTCGTCATAAAGTCGACTCGATTAAGAAAAACAGAGTATCACTGGGAACTTGTCGAACCACTCGGACGCGAGCCCGCAGGCAACTCACCCCGATTTCGATGGCGTACAATTTCCCCCTGAACGAGATAGACCACGTCTTCTGCGATGTTTGTCGCATGATCCGCAATCCGCTCGATTTGCCGCGAGGCCGAGAACATATGGATCGCCGGTTCGACCAGGTCGGGACGGCGTTTCATCAGTTCCGTTAATTCACTGATAATGTCACGATTGAGATTGTCGATCGTTTCATCCTGCAGGCAGACTTCCCGTGCCATGCGGATATCCAGATGGACGTACGCATCAATGCTGCGATGCAACATATCCAATGCCTGACGCGACATGTCTTTCATGTCGTCAGGCACCGCGATTTCCGGACAGCGAACGATCCCACAGGCCCGCTCGGCAATGCTGACCCCCAGGTCTGCGACTCGTTCGAGTTCTGCGCCAATCTTGAGGACCGTGGTGATGCGACGCAGGTCGATCGCAACCGGCTGGTGCAACGCCAACAACTTCAGGCATTCTTCCTCGATCTCAACGTCCATCCGATCAATTTCGTCGTCGCGGCGAATGATTTCCATCGCGCGGTCATAGTCAGGTTTGTGCAGAGCTTCGACCGCAGCGTGGATCATTTCCTCCACACGACCACACATCGTCAGCACGGTTCTGTGCAGATGATCCAGATCCCGAATCAGATGGATTGACATACCCTAATCCTCGAAGACTTTGTCGCTCAGCAGTTGGCACGTAATACCACGATGCACTCGCCGACAGCCGATTTCAACCGAATCGACCGGTGATATAGTCTTCTGTTTCCTTTTGCGAAGGGTTCGTAAACAATTGTTTCGTCTGGCCAACTTCCACCATTCGTCCCTGGCAGAAGAAGGCCGTCACCTCACTGATACGAGCCGCCTGCTGCATATTGTGAGTGACAATGACGATTGTGTAATTCTGCTTGAGCTCAAAAATCAGATCTTCAATGCGAGCCGTCGAAGCGGGATCAAGAGCGGATGCCGGCTCATCCATCAGCAGAATCTCAGGGCTGGTTGCCAAAGCACGAGCGATACATAATCGCTGCTGCTGCCCACCAGAGAGCGCCATCGCCGATTCACGCATCCGGTCTTTGACTTCGTTCCACAGAGCCGCTTGTTGCAGTGATCGTTCGACAATCTCAGTCAGTTCCGTCCGGTTGGTGAGTCCGGCGATACGCGGCCCGAAGGCGACGTTATCAAAAATCGACTTGGGAAAAGGCGTCGACTTTTGAAAAACCATCCCGACTCGCTTCCGCAGTGACACGACATCCACATCTCGCGCGTAGATATCTTCGCCATCCAGCATGACCGAACCTGTGACGCGAGTCCCTTCGATGATGTCGTTCATGCGATTCAGCGACCGCAGGTAAGTACTCTTACCGCAGCCTGACGGTCCAATCAGCGCCGTGACGGCACATTCATTGATCCGCAGGGAAATATCGCGCAGTGCTTGATGGGTCCCGTAATAGAAACCCATATTCACGGTTTCGATCTTCGCTGCGCGTGGCGTCCCACCAGCATCAAGCGAAGCTTCCGCTGATGTGCTTCCGCTTGGTGGGTCGACAAACTGTGTAAACGCTTTTACGAGTGCCATGGGATTATGTCGATCAAGGTACTGGACGAAGTTTTCTATTCAGTTGCAGTTTCTACTTCATCGAGCCCCCTAACTGGAGCTCGTTCCACACATTACGACTACCAGCGAATTGATTTCTGGAATCTCTGTCGAATGAAAATTGCCGCCCCATTCATCAGCAGCAAGACGGCCAGCAGGACCACAATCCCTGCCGAAGCCACATGCTCGAATACCGGCTTAGTTTCGTTAATCCATCCATAAATCTGCAGCGGAATTGTCGTGAACTGGTCAAATGGTGCCTGCAGAATTTTATCAGGGTGTTGAACGGCGTCACCGATTCCTTCGATACTTCCAGGGGCGTAACTCAATTGTGCTGGAGCCCCGAGTACAGCCAGAGGAGCGGTTTCACCGATCACGCGAGAGAGTGACAGGATCACACCAGTCAGGATTCCGGGGAGTGCAGCGGGCAGCACTTGATGACGAATGGTTTGCCATTTCGTTGCTCCCAAAGCCAGTGACGCGTGTCGCAGCGATGCCGGGACAGATCGAAGTGCTTCCTGAGAGGCGATAATCACCACGGGAAGGCTGAGGAGTGCTAATGTGCAAGCTCCCGAGATCACCACGCGCCCCAGCGGAAGCTGGAAACTGAATGAGACGAAACCGAGGGAACATTGGAATTCCTCGGGGCGGTCCATCATGCCAAACATCCGGACGAAAACTGTGAATCCGAGAATTCCGTAAACGATCGAAGGGACGCATGCCAGGTTGGAAATATTGAGCTGAATAAACTTCGTCAGGCGTGTCGGCTTGGCGTATTCCTCCAGATAAATCGCTGCACCAACCCCCAGTGGGACCGACATGATGGCCGTCAGCCCTACCAGCCACAGGCTGCCCATCAAACCAGCCATGATCCCCGCTTCGCGCGGTTCATACGAATTGCTGCGTGTCAGGAATCCCCAGTCGAGCCAGCCAATGGCCTGCCGACCGATCGAAAGCAGCAGCAACGCCAGAATCCCCAGCGCCGTAAAGGTCGCCAGCCGACAGGCCCATTCAAAGAGCTGGCCCAGTCGATGACGCCAGACGAGGCGCCGTTCATACACGTGACCATGTAAACTCATTGGTAGGCCTCGCGGAATCTCTCCAGAATCAGTTGCGAGACCAGATTCATCACAAGCGTCATCACGAACAAAACGAGAGCCACAGCGTAGAGACTTTTTTCCAGCGTTGAGCCTGCGACGACTTCACCCTGCATCACGTTAACGATGAAGGCTGTCATTGTCTGGGTTGCTTCCAGCGGATTTAAGGACAGGTTCGCCATATTCCCGGCACAGATCGCCACTGCCATCGTTTCGCCAATGCTGCGTGACAGCGCCAGCAGGAACGACGCGATGACGCCAGACAGAGCCGATGGGACAACAATCCGAGCACTGACGTCAAACTTGGTGGCACCCAGTGCATATCCAGATTCGCGGAGTGAATTGGGGACCGCGCGGAGAACGTCTTCTGAAAGCGAGGCGACCATCGGAATGATCATGATCCCGACGACGATCCCACCGCATAAAGCATTGTATCCCTGAGCCCCCAAGCCACCGAACACAGGCATAATGAAGTAGGGAGTCAAAAACCGGAGTCCAAAGTATCCGTAGACGACTGTCGGCACGCCTGCCAGCATTTCCAGCATCGGCTTGCAGATCGAACGAGCTTTAGGACTGGCATATTCACTGAGATAGACAGCGATCATCAGGCCGGTCGGCAATCCGATCAATCCCGAGATCCCCGTAATCAGCAACGTTCCGCAAACGAGCGGTGCGACACCGTAATGGGCCTGTTCAACGCTGAAGTTTGGCGTCCATTCCGTCCCGAGGAAGAATTCGGAAAGGCTGACATCCTGAAAAAAGCTGGTGTGGGGTGGAATTCCGATCATCGTTTCTGTGACAAGCACGAAAATGATTGCCAGTGTCGTCATCACCGAAAGCAGCGCACAACCAAACAACAGGCAACGGATCGCCTCTTCCCGCAGGCGCAGCCACGAGAAGGCACGTCGCAGTGATGGTTTTTCGCGTCGCGATCGTCCGGCGCTGGACACTGGGCAATCACCCTAAAACGAGTCAAAGGAGAACATATCCCGCTGGATAGCGGCACTATCGCGCTATTTAACGGCCTTCAAAGCCTCTTCCAAACGACCGACCATTTCCTTACGCTTCTCATCCGGAATCCGGACAAACCCACGCTTGGCAACCAGTGGCTGAGATTCTTCAGAGACGGTGTACTTCAGGAATTCCACGATTTCCGGCCGCTTCAGTGTATCCTTGTTAACATAAACAAACAGTGGTCGGGCCAGTGGTTTGTATTCACCACTCAGGATTGTTTCCACCGTCGGTTCGACGGCCGGAGCCGGATCACCCTCGACAGTTGGCGAGACCTTGATGACCTTCACCTTTTCCTTGTTTTCCATGCAATAGCCGTAGGGAATGTACCCCAGGCTGAACTTGCTTCCCCCGACCCCCTGAATCAGCACGTTATCGTCCGAAGCGGCGTTGTACTTCGGTCGGCTGGCACCCTTCTTTCCGACGATCACTTCAGTGAAGTACTCAAACGTCCCCGAATCGGTATCGGCCCCGAAGAACTCGATCGTCTGGTCAGGCCACTGTGGGTTCAGGTCACTCCACTTATTGGTCGTGCTGTCCGGTGCCCAAAGCTTGCGAAGCTGACCGACGGTCAGTTCGGTGCACCAGTCGTTGCTGGGATGTACGGCGATTGAAAGTCCGTCGATGGCGACTTCCAGTTCCAACCATTCGATCCCCTTTTCCTTCAGTTCGGCCTTCTCTTTGTCAGCAATCGGACGTGACGCATTCCAGAGATCGCATTGACGGAGTGCAAATTTCTTATAGCCGCCGCCCGTTCCTGAACGGCCGACGCTCACTTTGTTCTTCGAGATCTTTTCGAACTCGTTGGCGGTCGCCTGCGAAATCAGAAAGACCGTACTCGATCCTTCGATGTTGATGGTGGCTGCTTTGGCGGCTGGCTTTCCAGCGTCACCATTCTTTTCGCCGCCCGTCTTGACTTCGTCTTTTTTCGAAACACAGCCCAGACAGCCCAGCATGGTCATCGTGACCATGGACCACACGAAAGAAGCATTCCAACGTCCCATCACTGGCTTTGACATTCGCATCCTCATCAATCTCCCGACCCAGTGGTCGTTCCAACGTCACTTGAAGTTACTTCGCCGGATCTCACGCTGGCTGTCAGACGAACTGCCTAGCCGAACTGAAACCTTGGTTTGCGTGAGCAGCTTAGACAGCATCGCGCAAGTTTGCGACGAATGAATTGTTAAGAATCAGTGAAGATGCATGATTCTCACAGAATCGTCTTTTCTCGCTTGTTGCTCAACCCGACTCAGTTTACGACTGGTTCCGCCGCTCGCAACCGGACGGTGAAAATACTTCCATGTCCAAGCCGGCTGGAGACTTTCACTTCGCCGTCGAAGACCTGACACAAATGCTTGACAATCGATAGTCCCAACCCGGTCCCTCCGACCTCGCGTGAACGAGCTCGATCCACTCGGAAGAATCGCTCGAAAATCCTTGCCTGGTATTCCTTTGCGATTCCAACACCCGTGTCTCTCACCTCCAGGAAAACCAGTTCTCCTTCACGCCACCAGCGGACAGCGACTACTCCCCCGACTGGTGTATAATTGATGGCGTTGTCGACGAGATTGTCGATGATCGTTCGCATCCCTCCGGCATCTGCCATTCCCCAGACAGGCTGGCTGGGAGATTCAATTTTCAGGTTGAGATTCTTGGATTTGGCAATGTTGATGTGTTCAACAGAACTCGCCTGAACGATGGCACTGACATCAACAGGGCCAATTTCGAATGCATGCTCTTCCGCCTCAACCCGGGCCAGTTCCAGCAAGTCCAAGATCAGTGTGTTCAGCCGCGTGGCCTGTTCTTCGATGCGAGTCACAAATGTCCGATTGATCCCTGGATCTTCCAGCGCCCCATCGAGCAGGGTTTCGGCGTAAGCGGAGATTGACGCCAGCGGAGTCTTCAATTCGTGTGAGACGTTCGAAACAAATTCACGTCGCAGATTCTCCAATCGTCGTAGATCCGTCACATCATGCAGTACGATGACCGCACCAGGGCAGGGGGTCCCCGGCAGGCGCGAAACCACAGCCACAACGGTTGATTGTGTTCGAGGGACCTCGAATTCCAGGCGGTGTTGATCCGTTCCGCCGATCGATTCCTTCACCAGTTCCTGCAATCTCGGGAGGCGAACTGATTCCCAGAGGGGGTAGCCAGAAACTCGGTCGGATTTCAAATCCAGCAGACGGATCGCTGCAGCATTCGCCAGTAATATCCGTTCGTCACGGTCAACCGCAACCACGCCTTCGACCATGGCTTCCAGTACGATCGCCAACCGGTCGTGACTTTGTTTCAGCCGCAATTGCTCCGACTGCAAGCCGCTCAATCGTGCCGTAACATGTTCACCGACACTTTGAAACAGTTCGGCGATCGGTTCGTCATCACCTCGATTCGCTGACGAGAGATCCATCGATGGGGCCGCCTGCCGAGCCAATTGCCGGGCGACGCGGTTCAATTCCCAAAGTGGTTCGGTCAGCGGACGCATGACGATCCTGGAAACCACGAGCGAAGCCACCAGTGTTCCCGCCAACATCAGAGCCACCCTCATTCTCCAGTAGAAAAGACTGGAATCCTCATTGGATGTCGGCGGCATTCCACAGACAATTCCCCAGATGAGGACCGTCAGCAGGGCAAAGATCATCAATGTCAGTGAGAGTCGCCAGAAGACGTGCGATGACGGCATGAACGATTCCGGCAGTTGAGGTTCTGGTTGTGTCTCCCTATGCTACACAGGTGACGTCTCAGGTCAAATCCAGCCACGTTTCTATTCACAGGAATCAAAGCCATGAAGCATGTCGTCTCATTCGCTCTCGCGATGCTCGCGTTCGTCAACATCGCCGCAAATCAGATCTCTGCAGCCGACCCAGTCGATTTGAAGGTTGGCGACGCCGCTCCGGTGTTCCATGCCACCGATGATACCGGTGCCGCCTGGAAGTCTTCCGATCACGTCGGTAAGAAAATTGTTGTCGTCTACTTCTATCCGGCGGATTTTACGGGGGGATGCACGAAGCAGGCCTGCGGATTCCGCGACGACATGGCGAAACTCTCCAGCAAGGATGTCGAAGTTGTGGGTGTCAGTGGTGACACCGCCAAGACTCATGCCGCATTCAAGAAAGCACACGACCTGAACTTTGCTCTGCTGGCTGACGGTGAAGGAAAGCTCGCCGAGAAGTTCGGCGTTCCTTGTGCGCTTGGCGAGAAGACCGCCAAGGGAACCGTCGATGGCAAGGAAGAATCGTTCGTGCGAACTGCGACCATCAGCCGCTGGACGTTTGTGATCGATAAGAAGGGAAAGATCGCCAGCAAGAATTCGACAGTGAAGGCTGCGGAGGACAGCAAGGCGATTCTCGAATTGATTCAGACCTTGAAGTGACCTGATCCTACGACCGTTACGAACGGTAAATCAGGAAAACGTTGAGCGAGGACTGTCGTAAGTCATCGTGTCATACGGTGCCATTCGCCTCTTCCCGGTGTGGCGCAAGCTACCGTTGCGTGAACGAGTTCTGTCGCGGAATTCGTTGCTCGTCACTTGCGCCCCGCATCCGGCTGTCGATCATTCCCTGGTCGCGGCCAAGGAAGAAGTTCATGAGTACCGCCTCACCCGCTGCCAGTCCACATGTCAGCGAGGACGAATGTGATCCATCGAAGGAAATTCACGTTCGCCTGCTCTGGAAAGTCGACCAGCTTCAGATGCTGCCCGCACTGGCAATGCAGGCATTGGAACTCGCCAAAGACCCGGATTGTTCCGTAAAGGCCTTCACGTCGCTGATTGATCGCGACATGACACTGGCCAGCGACATGCTGCGGATGGCGAACAGCATGGTCTACTCGCGCGGTGTCCCCATCTTGAGTCTTCACCAGGCCGTCGTTCGCCTTGGTTTTCGCCAGTGCAAGAATCTGATCCTGGCATCCAGTGCCAACAGCATGATGACCCAGCTCTCTGTCAAAGAAGAGTGGGTTCGCGAAAAGCTCTGGAAGCACAGTTTCCTGACCGCTTCGATCGCTTCCTTTCTGAATCGAGCGATGAATCTGGGATTTCAGGGGGAAGAGTTTTCAGCAGGCCTGATTCATGACATCGGCCGTATCCTGCTGGCCCTGCTTGAGCCAAACCGTTACACCACCGTCGATCGACTGGACTTTGTTGAGGGTAACGAAGTCGAACAACGATCGATGCTGAACCGCGAACGTGCTCTGCTGGGAACCGACCACAGTGCTCTCGGCGGTTGGTTCATTGAATACAGTGGACTGCCAACTTCGCTGGCAGAAGTGGCCCGTTTGCATCACGCGGGTGCCACCGTTCTTGCCAATCGCCCGCTGGTGGCACTTGTCGCTGCGGCGGATCACATGGCAAATCACCTGCAATCGGGAAGCAGCCTGGAATCTTACGATCCGCTTGAAAACAGCGCGATCCAGTATCTTTCCAGTTCTCGAGGGCAACGCCATCGACTGATGGAAATCATTCCCACAGTCATGGAAGACGCCTTGGCCAACACGCAGTCGAATGTGATTTCATCCTGAAGCATGCTGACCGCAGTGAACGTGCAAATCTGTCGTGCACAGGCCAGATTCCTTCCCAACAAGCTGGGCGGCTTTCTGACGACAACGTAACAAGCAAGCCAGACGACGTAACATGCGAATTGAAATTCCCTACAAATTATGGATCGCTCCAACCTGTTGGGTGCTGTGTATTGGCGTTGGCCTCGGCTTGGCGATTGAACATGACAATCGTCCAGCATTGACGACGAACCCGCCCGCCGAACTACCCACTCAGAGTATTTCCCAAGGTCCAGACTCGTCGTTGCTGATGCTCTTCGTTCATCCACATTGTCCCTGTTCCCGAGCCAGTCTGAGTGAATTCGCATCGATCTTGCAGGCTTCACGCCAACCTCTGACATCGCAAATTGTTTTTGTGAAACCAGCCGGAGCCAGTGCCGGATGGGAAAAATCGCCTTTGTGGGATGTCGCCAGCGAGATCCCAGGTGTCACCGTGATCTGCGATTGCGATGGTCGATTGGCTAGCAAGTTCCAGGTGACAACTTCTGGACACGCGGTGCTCTATGACAAATTTGGTCAGCTCATTTTCAGCGGTGGTATCACGGCCAGCCGAGGTCATTACGTTTCAAATTCTGCAAGCGACTCATTGATCGCTTTGGTCAACAACGAATCTTCCACCCAACAGTGCTCGCCGGTCTTCGGATGTCTCCTCGTCAATCAGCCGATCACTCCCCTTGAAGCTCTGTCACCATGATGAAAACTCTTGCACTTGAGAACGCGGAATTATCTGTGCGGTCACAGGAATTGTTTGACCGTTACTGCGGACGCGTTCACTGCTGGACAGATCGACTGTTTGGCTGGTTGTTGGTCTCACAGTGGCTTGTGGCAGTGGCAATGGCAATCTGGGTCTCGCCGCGAGCCTGGCCAGGATCGACGTCAACCATCCATCCCCATGTCTGGATGGCAGTATTTCTTGGGCTGATTGTCACCAGCCTGCCCGTCTGGCGAGCGATCGTAGCCCCAGGACGCTTTTCAACCCGGCTGTCGATTGCGGTTGCTCAGGCGTTGATGTCGGCCCTCTTCATCCATTTGACCGGCGGTCACTTCGAGACTCACTTCCATGTCTTTTGTTCTTTAGCAGTGCTGGCCTTTTATCGTGATTGGCGCGTGCTGGCTGCGGCATCAGCAACCGTACTGCTGGATCATCTGTTACGCGGAATCGTGGCACCACAATCGGTCTTCGGGACGTCGCTATTCAATATCTGGCGTCCGTTTGAGCACGCTGGCTGGGCGATTGTTGAAGACGTCTTTCTTGTGATCGCAGGAAGCCACAGCCTGGCAGAAACTCGCCGTCACGCTGTGCGTGAGGCGGCATTGGAATTCAACAATGATGTCACCGAAAAACTGATCGCGGACCGCACTGGAGAATTGAAAACCTCTGTCGCTCGAACTCGATCGATACTGGACGCGGCACTCGACGCGATCGTCAGCATCGATTCGATGGGGCGAATCATCGAGTTCAATCCCGCCGCCGAATCGACTTTCGGATACCAGGCGTCCGCTGTGCTAGGCGAACCGCTGTCAAAACTCGTCGGTGATCATGATTGCAAGTCCTCAGACGAGAATCTGGTGACGTATTTGTCGACGGAACGCGCCCGGGCACTGGGACGACGGATTGAAGCCGAAGCTCTGCATCAGGATGGTCACCGATTTCCCGTCGAAGTCGCCGTGGTTGCCATCGGCACGACGAATCCCACGTACACGGCTTTCATCCGGGACATCAGTGACCGTCGCGAAGTTGAAGAAGCGCAACTGAAAGCGAAGCAGGAGGCCGAAGAAGCGAGCCTGGCCAAGAGTCAGTTCCTGGCATCCATGAGCCATGAATTGCGGACCCCTCTGAACGGGGTCATCGGTATGACCGAACTGCTGATGAATACTTCGCTGGATGAACGCCAGTTGCAGTTTGTGCGGGCCTGTCAGAGCAGTGGCCGCTCCTTGTTGGAATTGATCAACGACGTGCTGGATGTTTCCAAGATTGAAGCCGGGAAACTGGAGCTTGATTGTCACGATTTCGACCTGGAACAACTGGTTCGCGACACAACAGATATGGTCTGGTTATGTGCTCATGAAAAAGGACTCGAACTGCTCTGTGAATTCGATCGGCATGCCCGTCAGATCTATGCGGGCGATAGCACTCGCTTGCGACAGGTCCTGGTGAACCTGCTGACAAACGCGGAAAAATTCACGGATTGCGGGGAAATTGTTCTGGGGGTCAATGTCGTCCAACGTGACGACGATCAGGCGACACTGCGATTTTCTGTTCGCGACACGGGAATTGGGATTCCACCGGATCGCGTCAATCGACTGTTCCAGCAGTTTTCCCAGGTCGATAGCTCGACCACGCGGAAATATGGTGGAACAGGATTGGGGCTGGCAATCTGCAAGCACCTGGTCAACGCGATGGGAGGTTCGATTGGCGTCGAAAGCCAGGTCGGTGAAGGGACCACATTCTGGTTTACGTTGCCGCTGACTGTTCGCGAGAACTGCGACCTGCAATCGTCACAGGATGGTGCACGATTGGAAGGACGTCGCGTCATGATTGTCGATGATAACGCCACAAACCGTGTCATCATCGAAGAACAGACCCGCAATTGGGGAATGGTGCCATACGTCGCTGCCAGCGTCGACGAAGCTCTGCAGATCTTTGATCGTGCGAATTCTGAGAAAAAATCCATCGATTTGGTCATCAGCGACTTCCACATGCCTGACAAGACGGGAGTTGATCTCGCTCGTGAACTCGGAACGCGCGGAAGCCTGCCACCGTTTATCCTACTGGGGTCGACCATCACGGATGCGACGTTCAGTCATACGATTCAGTCGCTCGGAATTCGTCAGCAGTTGACCAAGCCCGTGTTGTCAACTCAGCTCTATACGGCTGTCCTCAGCATGTTGCAGTCGCAGCGGCAGACGTTACCGGAGAAACAATCCACGGACGACCGCTTGCCATCAACATCCGCTTCAAAAGCTGGGTTTAAGGGCGAATTGCTTGTCGCCGAAGACAACGCCGTCAATACACTTTACGTGACTTCACTGCTGAACCAGGCTGGATACGCCACACAGACAGCCAACAACGGACTTCAGGCGGTTCTGGCGGTTCGTACTCAACATTTCGCGCTGGTCCTGATGGATTGTCAGATGCCGGAACTCGACGGGTACGAAGCGACTCGATGCATTCGTAATCTGGAATCCAAAGGACGGCTGACAGGCCACGTCCCAATCATCGCACTGACAGCCAATGCGATTAAAGGTGATGCCGAACGATGCCTGGAAGCAGGCATGGATGCTTACCTCAGTAAGCCATTTGATCCGCAGCAACTTCTGCGACTTGTTGAAAAGCTGTCGCGATTGGTGGAGATTGAGGGCGATTTCGAAGAACTTTCTGAAGATGTCACAGCGAGTGCACCGTCCGTTACGCAAGATGAAGCCCACGATTTGAAGGACGTCGCGGTCCAGAACAATTCAGTACAACCATCGCCTGTGGAAGTCCCAGCGGTCGATGCCCCCGTCGCGCCACCTCAAGAATCGACGCCGCCAATTGACACTCGCTCGCTGCTGAATCGTTGCATGGGGAGCGTCGAATTCATGGAGTCGCTGCTGAGTGAACTGGAATCGACGGGATTGCACCACGTTAACGAAATCGAACGCCATTTCGGCCAGAAAGATCCAACCGAAACTGCCAATGCAGCACACGCGCTGAAGGGAGCGGCAGGTATCCTGAGTGCCGAGTCCGTTCGCCAACTGGCATCTGACATCGAGCAGTGCGGGCGTTCCGGTTCGCTCGACGGGATTGAGACTGCCATTGTCGATCTGCGAGCAGAAATGGACCGTTGCCTGAAGTACATCCCAGTCGTCAAACAATCGGCACGCGAAGTTGCTGCGACTGCGGTTCCAGCGGGGAGGAAGTCATGAATGTCCTGGTAGTTGACGACGATTTCATCACACGGCAAATGCTGGCGTTCACGTTGCGGAAGGCTGGTTACGAGGTCACCACGGCCACCAACGGGGCTGAGGCCTACGAACGGTTTCTGATTGACCAGCATCAGTTGATCGTCTCGGACTGGAGCATGCCGGGAATGGACGGGCTGGATCTCTGTCGCGCGATTCGACGGGTCGACAGCAGTCGTTATGTCTATTTCATCCTGCTGACGACACACGACAGACCGGAAGATGCGATCGCGGGTCTGGGAGCCGGCGCGGATGATTATGTCCGCAAACCGTTTGACCCAGGTGAACTGATCATGCGAGTCAACGCTGGACAGCGAGTGATCAACCTGGAAACTCGTGGACTGACCATTTTTGCACTCGCTCGACTGGCCGAATCGCGAGATCCCGAGACGGGGGAGCATCTGGAACGCGTTCGCAACTATTGTCGACTGCTCGCACGGCAGATGAAGCTGAATCCGAAGTTCAGCGAGACGATCGACGACAATTATGTTCAGTTGATCTATGAAACCAGTCCGCTGCATGACATTGGCAAAGTGGCAATCCCCGACAGTATCCTGCTGAAACCGGGACGATTGACGACGGAAGAATTCGAAGTCATGAAAACGCATACCATCCGCGGTGCTGAAACCATTGCCGCGATGCGAAACGAGTTTCCCAACGCCCGATTCCTGCATATGGCGCACGACATCATTTTGTCGCATCACGAAAAGTTCGATGGTCGTGGCTATCCGCACGGACTGTCGGGTGAACAGATTCCTTTGTGTGCAAGAATCATGGCGGTCGCCGATGTTTACGACGCACTGACGTCTGTCCGTGTCTACAAGCCTGCTTACACGCACGAAGAGGCAGCTGCGATCATTCTGCGAGATTCGGGGACTCATTTCGACCCCGATGTTGTCGCAGCATTCGAAACTTGCCTCAGTGATTTCGACGGCTACCGAAGACGATACGCAGGCATTCCAGAAGTTATCGAAACCAACGAAGTTGCCATCATGGCGTAACGAAGTCGGACCTGAGGAAACGTCACTCAATTGGGATAACAGGTACTGTCAATCGCTTTTCGACGCGAATTGAGATCAGATCCGTATCGACTGTCAAATTCAGAGCTATCTTTCAGAAACATCGAAATGGTCGCGGTCTCCGTGATCGAATGTCAACAAGAACTGAGCCAAAATGACTGACTTTTCTGCCCGCGCGCTGGTGGTCGACGACGAAGCGATTTCGCGCAAGATGGTCATGTTTGCGCTGGAACGCGAAGGGTTCCAATGTGATTGCGCCTCGGACGGGATTGAGGCCATGTCGAAGTTTGAGGCCAGCGACTATGAAGTCGTCATCACTGATCTGAAAATGCCGAACAAACATGGCGGTGATCTGGTGATCGAGTTACTCGGCCAGAACAATCCACCGCTCGTTGTCGTCCACACGTCTGTGTTGGAACCCGAAGTGGCTCGCGGACTGATCGATGAAGGTGTGGACGATATCGTCTTCAAGCCAGTCGACTACGCGGCCTTCGCGGGTAAGACTCGAGCCCTGTTGAATCGTCGTCGAGCCCCGCAGAAATTGCGTGGCACTCGATTCCCCGGCAATAGTGTCGGCGATTCCGGTTCGGGTTTCAGTCGAGCACAGTTTGACGATTTGATCGCCAATGTTGCGAAAGTTGAAAAGGGTGGCATCGATCAGGTCGGACAGTATCGACTGATTCGGAAACTCGGTGAAGGGGGCATGGGCCAGGTCTACGAAGCGGAGCATTCACTGCTGCATCGGCGATGTGCGGTCAAACTGATTCTGCCCGAATACACGTCGAATCGCATCGCGTTGTCCCGCTTCGAACGTGAAGTTCAGGCGATGGCACGCCTGTCCCACTGGAACACAGTTCGCATTTTCGATTACGGGGTCGATGCCCGAGGGTGCTTCTTCTATGCGATGGAACTGCTGGATGGGCTGACGCTGGAACAACTGGTCAGCCGTGATGGTCCGCTTCCGCCGAATCAGGCCATGCACATTTTGACACAGGTCTGCGATGCCCTGGAAGAAGCTCACCAGACAGGTCTCGTTCACCGCGATCTGAAACCTTCGAATCTGATGGCAGCGAATGTCGGGGGAATGGCAAACGTCGCTAAAGTTGTCGACTTCGGGCTGGTTCGAGCGACGGAGGAAACGTCTGTTGAATCTACGTTGGTAACTCATCTCGGGGGAATCTGTGGAACCCCCAAGTATATCGCCCCGGAACAGGCAATGAATCCGAGTGCCGTCGACCGACGTGCCGACATCTATTCGCTCGGTGCGACAGCCTATTTCGTCCTGACGGGCAAGCCCCCCTTCATACGCGATTCCGTGTTTGCCCTGACAATGGCCCATGTGAATGAACCCGTCTCGCCTCCTTCGAGCCACAATCCGCAACTCTCATCGCGAGTTGATGATGTCATCGTGAAATGCATGGCCAAGGATCCGAAGGATCGTTATCAGAACATGCGAGAACTACGAGCGGCGTTCGAAAGCTGTGTCGGTTGACACGTTCAAGTAAACCGCAAGGTCCGGCATCATGAGTGGATGACATCCCGCTCACGGTCGTAGGATCTTGAAAAGCGTCCGTTTCGGCTACCGGGGTGACGAAGTCACAGGAAGCGTCCAAAACGTACTCCCATTTGAATTCGCGACTGGCATTCGGGAATTTTTTCGCCAAAGCATACGGCAACCAGACATACCCTGCGCCCTGTTCGAGATGCATTTCGTTCTGAATGCGTATCACTTCAATTTGCCGTTGTAGTCGTTCGCGACCACTGTCAGGCAGTGGAACTGCCCGATCCTTGTCGCGTTCGCAGACAATGATCCGTCGTCGGTCGAAGTCGACATCCTTGACGCGCAGCCGACAGCACTCGCGCAACCGCAGTCCGGACACGTACAGAATCTCGATGATCAGACGGTACGGACCATCCGACTGAGCAGCGTTCAGGATACGACAAACATCATCGATCAGAAGCACTACAGGCAAGCGTCGCGACGCGCTGGCTCGTCCGATTCAATTCACCCATCAGCCGAAACCGCACCTTCACCGAAATGATTTCCCACCGTACTTTTATTTCCCCGAATTGGCGTAGTTCCAAACGGGGGCGAGATAGCGATCACATGGTTGATCAAAAGCTGCAGTCCAACCCTGCGAACCACGAAAGGCCGGGGTTCTTGGCGAAGCCGATGTTGCCGTTCTGGTCGACGATTGCCAGCGAGTTGTGTTCGTAGTAGTTCAGATCGAACACGTTCAACAGTGACGTACGGAGCGAGATGTGATCGGTGAATCGATAGTTCGCATAGATGTTGTGGACGATGAAGCTGGGGGTGCCAACTTCACCAAGGCTGTAGGCAAGATGGTTCTGACGCGCAGCGGCTCGACTTTGCCACTCCAGCGTCCACTTGCGATTCTCTGGTTCCACGAGTCGAACGGACACGGTTCCGTTGATCGGATAGATCCCAGGCAATCCTTCGCTGGAACCGAGTTGATTGACTTGCCCCGTGTAGACATCCACCCATGTTGGATCGCAGTTGTTGGCGTACGTGTAGTTGATCGACTCAGTGAACTCGAGCCATGGACGTGCCTGCTGTTCGCCAATCACGTCGAAGCCTGAGAGTGTCACCCGGTCGATGTTGCGATAAACATAACCGAGTGATGCGGAATCGGCATTGAGGTCCTGGTTTGGAATGTTGGGGTCTGCCATGTAGGGGCGACCTCGGTTGAGCGTTCCCGGTGGTGCCGTGCCGTTTTGCGGGAAAGTTCCATAGTTCGATGCCGCGAGCCCGATGTAATCGTGGATCTCGCTATGAAACGCACGTGCGCCGAACTTCGCCTTTTCATAGCGCTTCGTGAAGCCGAGATCAAATTGCAGATTCTTTTCCGACGCGAGTGCCGAATTGCCGAATGCAAAACTGTTTCCGAACCGAACTAACGGTGCGAACGGTTGATCGCTGTAGAGTTCCGTGAGATTCGGAGGTCGCATGGCGTAGGCGACCCCTGCATTCAATGTCAGATCGTCCGTTGCCTGTATGCTGCTCGTCAAATATGTGGTACTCAGCAGGCGAGTCGACGTGTCAAATCCTGGGTAGAAGTCCGCGTTTGGTGAGTTTTGAGTGGATGTCGCCACAAGATCGGATGATGTCAGCCCATAGGCAACCGCGTCCAGACGCTGTCCTGCGGCGACGGTCCAGCGATCGACGGGTTTCAAGGTTCCTCCAGCAAACAGACCAAAGTCATCCTGTGACGAGTTGGGGATTCCAAACGTATCACCCATCAGGGCTGGACTTCCGTTCGGCTGAAAATCCTGTTCACGATAGAACTGACGAATCCGTCGCCAGTCGACCCCGGTTCGCAATTGCCAGACTTCCTGATCCCCAAACAGCGCTAGACCTCGTGCACCCCAGTTGTCTGATAGTCCGTTTCCGATCAATGTTCCGCCTCCTGCCATATCAGGATACGGTTCATCGATCAGTCGACTGACGAACGTCACTTGCTTTGAGGGACGCGAGGCATCGGCACTGTAGGTTGCTTCATGCCACCAGAATTGAGCCTGAAAGCGATCGGTGTTTGTCGAATCGTCGCGCCAGGCATATCGCAGGTTGACCTGATCGGCGTTCTGGCGATTGATGTCGTAGGCGACGCCAGGTAATTCGGTGTCCTGAATCGCCTGGTGCAGAAAGCTGGCGTCCACTCGACTGCGATCTGTGATGTCGCCGCTGATCACAGCGTAGACATCTTGGACATGGTAGCTGGCCGGGACATGGAAATCCGTTGATGGCGAGCCTGCGCGGTAGTCGTTCCCCATCCTCTGACCGAAACTGACAATCGCTCCTGAGTGTTGATCAGAGAAGCCAGCAGTCTCACGCCACATCAATTGCTGGCCATTCGAATTGAATCCGAAATTTGAAGTGGACGTGTATTTCATCGTGTTAGAACGACCGGGGGTTATCAACTGAGCATCAAAGAAGGCGAACCCTGGACCGTATTCAACGGAGTAGGGCCCGGCAATCACGGTGATCGATTCGACAAGATTCGGGTCGATTTGACTGAAGAGGGAATCAATGTCCAGTCGCGTCCGTCCTTGCTTCATCCCATTTGCCACGGCGACGGTCTGCGACCCGGAATAACCCCGAATTCGCGCATCCTAATTCAGTGCCGAGGTACTACGACTGATGACACCCGGTGCGTTTGTCAGCAATTCTCCGATGGAATTGGCGGTGTTGTGACTTTCATTCGGGTTGAAAACCAGATCGGGGCTGACAGCCAACCCTCGCGGTGCCTCTTTGACGTGGATGGACTGCAAGCTTTCTGGAGCTTTTTCAGCCAGATCCAATAATGCATCCAGGTTTACATCGGCGGGATCCGCCTCGTTAGACGTAGCAGCAGGTGAATCGGCGGTCGCGTCAGCAGGGCTCGGTAATTCCGCCGCAAGAAGCCGTTCAAACGCACCAAATGCGATCACGACGACCAGGCACCAAAGCGCTTGCCCGAAAATGCTTCTGGGAAATGTCCCTGGTCCGCGCATAGTCGAAGTGTCTTCGAGGGCGATCGTCAAGTATTTGGCAGAGATGTGGCCACCGCAGACCATTGATTCGACAGGCGCATTCGTTCCCATCACTCACAACCGGATTGCCCAAACCATTGGGGTGATCCG
>JBAWWJ010000140.1:0-21370 GCA_037146815.1 Planctomycetota bacterium | reverse complement strand
CGAACATTCCTTTGGTCTTTAGACTCATCGAAAGGAACGACCGGCCCTTCAGGCCCCGTGAAGATTTTGGTGGGATCGATTCCAGGGCCGAAGGGCCCTGGTTGGGTGAACTACTGGCCCTTTGGGCCGCAAACCACCGTTAGCGACGACAATGGACATGAGGACCTTACGCCAAGAGTTATGCGCCAAAACGGCATGACCGTCAAAGTGCAAGCGGCATTCGTCATGAAATGTATTTATCCCATGTACACTGCTGCCATCAAATTTCGATGACGAAAGCAGGAATTCGTCCCACTCCCCTTTTCAGTCACTCAGGGCTGTCACTGGTTTCCAGCAAGGATGCACCTATGGCCTTCTCACCGGTCGGTCGTCGCTTTTTTTCATTGGCGCTCACGGGACTCCTCGCGGCGTTAGGTGGAACGGTTCAGGCCAGCGAAGGAACCGAACAGGGAACGCTCGTCAAGCTGGGGGGTGTTTTCACAGACGCGGCGGCGACGGACATCGTCCCCTGCGTTTCAAACGACCTCTCCTCATCGCCATCCAGTCTTGTGTCGCTGGAAGCTGTGGCACCAGGCCCTGCCCTGGAAACGGATCCTCAGGCTTCGGCAAAGCCCATTTATACGATGACTCAACCGGGCATTCAGTTGGTTGATGGTGGGCCCTATGCAGGACCGTCTTCCACGGGTGGAACGTGGGTCTTGATCGCCCCATATGGGTGGATTGCGGGAATGAAGGGCGAAGTCGGCATCGGAAACCGAGTCCTGAATATTGATCTGACGCCCGGCCGAGTTCTGCAGCATCTCGGCGATGTCGATGGTGCACTGATGCTCCACACCGAAGTTGGCCGAGGAAACCTGGGATTTATTCTGGATGGAAATCTGATTCGTGCGTCGACGTCTGTTTCGACCGCCCCCGCTCAGATCGACGTGACATTTTCACAGACTCTGCTGGAAGGGCTGGGAATGTATCGGGCGATTGAAATGCCTGATTTCCTGGTCGAAGGAAAGTCACTCACCGTCGATTTCCTGGCAGGTGGCCGGTATTACCAGTTCAGCAATGGATTTGCGATTTACCCTGTCAATCCAGCTCTTCCTCCACTCCAGACGAATCTCACGGCTACTTGGGTCGACCTGGTGCTCGGAGTCCGAACGCGAGTCCCCGTCACAAATTCACTGGATGCATTTGCTCGTGTGGATGCTGGCGGTTTTGGCATCAGCAGTTCGTCAACAATGGCCTGGAATCTGATTGCAGGCGTCGACTACAAAATGACTGCCAACTCTTCGTTGATTGCCGGTTACAGACAACTCGACATCAACAAGCAAAGTTACAGCGGTACCCAGCCATTTGATTTCAACGCCCGGTTGTATGGACCGTTCATGGCACTCGCATTCCAGTTCTAAATTCTCGCGTCAAATCGACAAGATCCAGTAACTGGCTTGCACTGGCGTTCCATCGTGGACTTGTTGAGAATCGTTTCCAAACGAATCTCAGCATGTCACACGAATGAGGATGTACCAGAGTGGCGGATCAGGACCAATTCCTTGATGTCATCGATCGCGATGAAGCAGAACGTCGTTTTCGTGCGGCGATCTCGCTGATTCCTGTTGGCACAGAATGCATTCCACTGTCACAGGGACTGGGACGAATTCTGGCCGAAGATGTCATCGCCCGAGTCGATGTACCGTCATTTGATCGCTCCAACTTCGATGGATTCGCCGTCCGCGCTGTCGACACCTTTGGCTCCAGTGAATTGGCCCCAAAAACCATTCGCCTGCTTGCCGAAACACTTGACGCTGGTAAGGAACCAACGGTTTCGATCCAATCGGGCGAAGCAGTGACCATCAGCACAGGTGGCATGGTGCCTCGCGGCGCTGACGCCATCCTGATGATTGAACACGCGGACGTTCTCGAAGAGATCGTCCATGTTCGCCGTGCCGTCACCCCTGGTTCAGGCGTCGCCTATGCAGGGACTGACATTGCTACTGGTGAAACCGTGCTGCGGGCAGGCACCGTACTGACCAGTCGTGAAACGGGTGTCCTGGCCGCAATCGGTGAGGCGGAAGTCGAAGTCTGGCGACAACCACGTGTCGCGATTATTTCCACTGGCAACGAAATCATTGCCCCGGGTCAGCCCATGCGACCGGCCGCAGTCTACGACTCCAACTCCCAGGTTCTGGCCGATGCTGTCCGCGAACTCGGGGGACTGCCACGTTTTTGGGGAATTGTTCGCGATGATGTCGCAGCACTGCGAGCGATACTGCATTCCGCCCTTGCGGAATCAGATGTCGTTCTGATGTCTGGCGGGACAAGTAAGGGTAAGGGGGATCTATGCTACCGGGTCATCGCTGAACTGAAAGATCCGGGCATTGTTGTCCATGGTGTCGCTTTGAAGCCAGGTAAGCCGATCTGCATGGCTGCGACCGCAGGAAAGCCCGTGGTAATTCTGCCGGGCTTCCCAACATCCGCAATCTTCACGTTTCATGAGTTTGTCGCGCCGGTCATTCGACTGCTGGCAGGCCGATCGATGGAATCGCATGAAACCATCCCCGCCACGCTGGCGGTACGAGCGAATTCCGAGATCGGTCGCACCGAATACCTGCTCGTAGGCCTCGTCAAAACCGACAACGGGTTACTGGCGTTCCCGATGGGAAAGGGTTCAGGGTCGGTCACGACATTCAGTCGAGCTGATGGGTTCGTCACAATTCCACGTCATACAGAGATTGTTGACGCAGGCCAGCAGGTTGATGTCCGGTTGATCGGCCGTCAGTTGGAGGTCGCGGACCTGATCGTGATTGGCAGCCATTGCGTAGGCCTTGATTACCTGCTGTCGCAACTTCAGCGACGCGGGATTGTCAGTAAACTCTTGAACGTCGGCAGTTCTGCAGGTTTGCTCGCAGCGAAGCGAGGTGAATGTGACCTGGCCGGAATTCACCTGCTCGATTCAGCCAGCGGTCTGTATAACCGTCCGTTTCTGTCAGACGAAGTCACGCTGGTCCCAGGCTACGGTCGCCTGCAAGGGATTGTCTATCGGCAAGGGGACACTCGCTTTGAAGGACGTGCTCTCGATGAAATCGTGACCATGGCGATTGCGGACTCAAGCTGTGTCATGGTCAACCGCAATCAGGGAAGTGGAACCCGGATCCTGATTGATCGTCTCCTCGCCGGAAACAAGCCGACCGGCTATTCCGTGCAACCGACGAATCACAACGCCGTCGCTGCTGCCATTGTTCAGCACCGGGCTGATTGGGGGCTGACGATCGAATCCGTCGCCCGAGCCAACGGACTGGGCTTTGTTCCCTATCAGCAGGAATGCTACGACTTCGTGATCCCCAGATCTCGGTCGAATCGTCCAGCGGTCAAAGCGTTTCTCGAACTGCTCGCATCTCCAGAGACGCGTCAAGCCTTAGAAGGGTTCTCGCTCGTTCCATCCGAATGATTCAGAACGATTTCAACTACCGGTGCGCAGCCACCACTTGATGAACAGCATGCCTGCCCCGAAACATGTCGTGAACGATACGACGGCACAGAGCGGGTCAATCAGCCATCGCAGGCGGGTAATTCGGAATGAGATCCAGGCAGCGCCGGCGGCGACAGGGAAGGCAGGAAGGTAACCCGTCAGGAAGCCCCATTCGATCGACAGGCCCAGACGGCGACAAAGGTGAAAGTAGAGGCCGCTGACGCCAATAAACGTCAGACCTGCCAGACGCGAGACCCAGCGGGCCGATTTGCGATTTGGCTGCCGCTCGGCCCATGTCGTGGCCAGGACCGTCAGTTGTAATGCTGACCACAGAAGCAGCGGCCACAGGAAGATGTATTCCTCCTGCCAGCGATTAAGGAGCGGGCTGCCAAACAGTCCAACCACGAGGATGGTCGTCCAGAAAACTGCTTTGGGCCTCCACCCGTTAGCAACGTGTCCAGGAGTTGATTCAGGCCGCGTAGTCGATTTCGCTCGCCTGAGGTAACAAACGAGAACTTCTATCAAGCCCGCCACGATTGCCAGCGCAGATGCCAACAGAATCGCGGCCAGGCCGCACAGGTACCAGAGTCCGAACTCTGACCATTCCGGGGTTGTGGCGGGATATTCACGCTCGCCACCCAGCAACGGAGTCGGATTGAATGCAGAACTGCGAGGGATCGCTGCCAGCGTTTGAACGGGCTTTCTCGCTTCCAGCGGTTGACTCCCCAGGTACAGGCAGACCGCTCGCGTCTGCGTTCGCAGGAAAAGCCGACCGCGACTGAGAGCCGCCGGTGACCAGCAGATCTCGTCGTCAAAGACCTGGGCTCGAGCGAGTTCTTCATACTTGTCCGTTCCCACCCTAGCCAGGATCACTTCCCCTTTGTCATTGAACAGGATCAGTTTGCCATCGGCCACAATCGTATTGGCATGCCCAGCCTGATCAGTGGACCACAGGATCTTGCCCGTCTCGAAATCGAGACATCGATATTCCCCTCGTGAGGGTCGATTGAGTCGCGACTGAGGATCTCGCAGATCAAATCCGTAGATCCGATCTTCGTACAGCACGCTTGAGGCAATGTCGTTGGAGAATTTTGGGGCATCCCAGACTCGCGTGGGATGGCCAGATGGATCGATCGGAAGCCGCAGACATCTCGCCCCGGCTCGAAACGGACTCGCAACCATCAGCAAGGGTTCGCGATAAAGCGGGGCTGCAGAATGTTCGTCGTAGCCATTGGAGGACTCTTCTTCCCACAGCAGCTTGCCCGACTTCAGGTCAAACGCCGCCAGCGAATTTTCCAGCGAAGCAATGACCTGCGGCTGGCCGTTCACCGTGATCGGCAGGACCGAAGCGTAACTGGCGGAAGAATCACCGGCTGACCAGACGACGGCTCCATCCTGAGCATTCAGTGCCACCACGCAGGCACCGTCACCGCCGACAGGGACGAGGACTTTGCCATCGATCACGATCGGGGAACAGGAATAGCCAAAGTCGGTTCCTCGACCGCGAAATTGTTTCGTCGGATTCGTCGACCAGATTGCAGCACCGTTGGCCGCGTTCAGACAACCGATTGTTCCATCAGGGGCTGCATAATAGATTTTGCCGTCATGCCATGCCGGCGTTGATCGAGGGCCGGGATAGAGTCCTCCCCCTTCATAAGGCCATCCGTAGCGAGTCGACCAGATGGTGTCACCGGTTTCGGCATCAAGGCAAACGACCGCTTGTTCATAAAGAGTCTGCGTCTGCGTGAAGACTTTGTTGCCGACAGCAATAAAACTGGAATATCCCTGCCCGATCTGTCGGGACCAGAGGACAGGCGGCCCCGCAGCAGGCCACTCGTTCGCAAGGTCAGTTTCGGCAGAGATCGCATCAAACGTTGGGCCACGCCACTGGGGCCAGTCGAATTTCGACTCAGGTTCGGCTGCTGGAACTCCAGTCGTTAAGACGAGGAAACCAAAGAAACCAATGAGCAGAAACCGCGAGATTGAGGAGCAGGACGGCATCGACGTCACGGACGACCTCATTTCAACGAAGACGATTTCGATCTTATGTTTCTATTTTTCGCTACGGATTTGGGGTGGCGCTGGCGGCAGCCTTGGGCCGCCAGTGTCGGTTGAAAGCGATGGCGAAATTGTGCCCGGTCTTCGCTTTGAAATGTAGAAAGAATTTACCCGTTAAACCGCGACGACCGATGCCGTATGAAATCCCGCGGAACAAGATCACATGGATGCCAATATGTCATCCAGACACTGGCGGCCCAAGGCTGCCGCCAGTGCCACCCACAAAAATCGATTGTTGCGACAGAATATCGCGAACGGGGCTTGAGAGGCAGTTGACAGTTTCGTTTCTGCGAAGAATGGTTGTCGGACAGTTATCGACGAGGCATCGGATGATTTGTTGCGATCTCCTCGGCGTCAGTGATGTCAAAACGAAAACACCCCGGTTCACTCTCCAATGAACCGGGGTGTCCCGAACACCGCGTCGCCCACCGCTCCATCAGCTGCCGGCGCGGGCGGTCTTCGATTGCGGAACCAGCGAACTGATCCCGCAGACTTCAACTGCAGCCGTGACTGGTTCCACAGTTATGACACAAGTAGCAGTTACCGTTGCGGACTGTGATTGCTCCACAGTTCCCGCACGCGGGGGCATCGGACTGGAACTTGGCAAACTGTTCGCTGCGGTTGGCGATCTCCAGCACCTGTCGTGATGGCTGAAGTTCGGCTGCAGCGGAACGCATTCGCTTCGCCACAGCGGCAGGAACCTTGCCGTTTCCGACATGTCCATTTCCGGCGTGATGACTGCCGTTGCCATTCGCTTGCGTGGCCGAAGTCGCTGGCAGGGCCTTCGCGACGACTTCAGCCAACGGATGAGTCTCTTCGGTCTCATCGTCGTGACCAATCACCGGGTCACGCTTCGGCGTGTTGTTCTCACGGAAGCCCGGGATGAATTCGATCCCCAGCCAGCGGAAGATGTAATCCACCAGACTCTTCGCGACAGGAATATCCTGATTCGGAGTCCAGCCACTCGGTTCAAACCGCGTGTGCGAGAACTTCTCGACCAGAACTTCCAGCGGAACCCCGTATTGCAGGCCCATCGAAGTCTCGGTTCCGATCACATCCATCAGACCGCCGATCGTGCTCCCTTCCTTCGCCATGTTGATGAACAGCTCACCAGGCGTCCCGTCTTCAAACAGGCCGACCGTGATATATCCTTCATGGCCACCGACCGAGAACTTATGGGTCAGCGATTGCCGAGTCGCTGGCAGACGGCGTCGTGCAGGACGATCTCCGTTGGCTCCAGCCTTCTTGCGATCACCTTCCTTCGTTGTCGACAGCGGCTGGCTTTGCTTGGAGCCATCGCGATAAATCGCCAAGGCCTTCAGGCCGAGACGCCAGCCTTCGAAGTACGCCTTTTCGATGTCTTCGACAGTACTGTCGGTTGGCATGTTGACCGTCTTCGAGATCGCCCCGGACAGGAACGGCTGGGCGGCGGCCATCATCTTGATGTGTGCCTTCCAGGAAATCGTTCGCGTTCCGTTGTTGGCCTTGAAGGCACAGTCGAACGTCGGCAGATGTTCGGACTTCAGATCGGCAGCACCTTCGATCGTTTCCCGATCTTCGATGTGCTTGATCATCCGCTCGATCTCGGCCGCGTCATAGCCCTGGTTCTTCAGTGCCAGCGGGACAGTGCGGTTGACGATCTTCATCATCCCCCCACCGGCCAGTTGCTTGTACTTGACCAGAGCGATATCAGGTTCAATCCCGGTCGTGTCGCAGTCCATCATGAACGCGATCGTTCCGGTCGGAGCCAGCACCGTTGCCTGAGCATTCCGGTAGCCGAACTGACGCCCCGAATCGACGCATTCATCCCAGACCTTGCCAGCGGCAACCCGCAGGTATTCTGGACACTGGTAGTCGATCCGATCAACGGCATCGCGATGCATCCGCATCACCCGCAGCATCGGCTCGGCGTTTTCCTTGTAGCCTGAGAACGGCCCCATGTATCCGGCGATCCGGCTGGAGGTCAGGTATCCCTGGCCGGTCAGCAGTGCCGTCAACGATCCGGCAATCCCACGACCAGCATCGCTGTCGTAAGGAATCCCCATCGACATCAGCAGGCTTCCCAGGTTGGCGTAACCCAATCCCAGTGGGCGATACAGATGGCTGTTCTTGGCAATCGTTGGCGTCGGATAGCTGGCGTGGTCGACCAGGATTTCCTGAGCCGTGATGAAGACTGCAGCGGCTGCCCGGAAGCGATCGACGTCGAACACTCCGTCAGGACGCTGAAACTTCCGCAGGTTCAGGCTCGACAGATTGCAGGCCGTATTGTCCAGGAACATGTATTCCGAGCACGGATTCGACGCATTGATGCGCCCCGAGTTCGGGCAGGTGTGCCACTTGTTGATCGTGGTGTCGTACTGAACACCAGGATCACCACAGGCCCAAGCCCCTTCGGCCATCTGACGGAGCACGTACTTGGCATCGTATTCCGGACCGAACTTGGTCGGATCGGTGACCCAGCGTGTCTTCCACTTCTTACCTTCTTCAACCGACCGCATGAACTCGTCGCTCAATCGGACCGACAGGTTCGCGTTCTGGAACATGATCGACGAATAGGCTTCGCCGTTGAAGTTGGAATCGTACTCGCCACTGTCGATCAGGACGCGAGCCTTCTTTTCTTCCTTATTCTTGCACTGGATGAATTCCAGAATGTCAGGATGCCAGTCCTTCAGCGACTGCATCTTGGCGGCACGACGGGTCTTACCACCTGACTTCACCACGGCAGCGATCTGATCGTAGACTCGCATGAACGAGAGCGGGCCCGAAGGTGTTCCACCACCTGACAGCTTTTCCTTGGATCCACGGATCGTCGACAGGTCGGTCCCGGTTCCCGAGCCGAACTTGAACAGCATCGCTTCGCTGGTGGCGAGGCGCATGATGTCTTCCATGTTGTCGTCGACCGCCTGAATGAAGCAGGCCGAAGCCTGTGGCAGTTCGTACGACGTTGCGGGTCGTTCGATTTCCTGAGTCTTCGGGTTGAAGTGGTAGTTCCCGCGCGCCCCCTTCACGCCGTACTGATGGTACAGGCCAACATTAAACCAGACGGGAGAATTGAAGGAACCGTACTGATGCAGACACATCCAGGCGAGATCGCGATAGAAGTTTTCGCCATCTTCGCGGCTGGCAAAGTAACCGTCGGCGATCCCCCAGTCGGCAATCGTCCGAGCGACGCGGTGAACGACTTGCTTGACGCTGGTTTCGCGTTCAGGCGTTCCATGTTCGCCGTAGAAGTACTTGGAAACAACAACATTCGTTGCCAGCGGGCTCCACGAAGAAGGGATTTCGCAGTTGGTCTGCTCAAACAGGACTTTGCCGTTTTCATCCTTAATGGCAGCGGTGCGGTAGTCCCAATCGACCGTGCTGAACGGATCGGTATCGGCGGGACAGAAACGGGGGGGGACTGACATGGGACGGGTCTCAGGGAGGTTCCGGGGACCGGCTCCTACTCCAGAAGCCACCGCCACAGACGGACCAGCAGACATCGACATTCCTTTCGACTCGTGCATCATGCACTCCTCTTATCCAAGTTTTACGGGCGCAGACAAAACCAGCCAACGTGATCCAGAGATCTGAAGTCAGTGAACCGAAGGTCTAAAAAAGGGGTTAGAGAACCATGAGAGGCCAGATGGACAAAACAACTATCGGTTGTGTCCCGGCCGCGGGTGAAGCCCAAGATTTGGGGACCAACGGGACTTCAAAATAAAGTTGCGGATCAAGAAAGTCAACCGTCCGTTTTTGCCGACTTTACCACTTGGGACCATACGATCCGCACAAGTGGGCTTCGCTGACGAGGTTAACGATTTGTGAAAAAATTCTCAGCGGGTTCACACGGACGTAAGAAAACCCCCGTTGACCGATCTCCGGACGACAAACTACCCTCCGGCGGGACACGCCTGCAACGCACGACAACACGTATCTCAATATAAATTAAACAGTTACAACAAAATACCATTCAGCAGCCTGCGACACTACGGGAAACCGAATCCGCCGTCGCCACTCTCAAACGCCCAAAACTTTCTACAAAGAATCAACGTCTATTATGCTGACGATCGTGCTGCTGATCATCTCGAATGTCTTCATGACGATTGCCTGGTACGGTCACCTGAAGCACAAGGAGAGCCCTCTGATGATGGCGATCCTGGTGAGCTGGCTGATTGCGTTTGTCGAGTATTGTTTCCAGGTCCCCGCCAACCGCTGGGGCTCGGCCCAGTTTTCCGCCGTCCAACTGAAAGTGATTCAGGAAATTATCACTTTGGTCGTTTTCAGCATTTTCGCCGTCTGGTACCTCGACGCAAAACTCGGCTGGAACCACTTGCTGGCATTCCTGCTGATCGTCGGGGCTGTATTCCTGGTCCGCAATGAGACACCGATGGAGAGTTCGCCCCCCGTGCAGCCCACACAAGGTCGGGAAAGCCCACAGGACGAGATTTGATTGCGTTTGGAATGCGCTCGGCGGACGACACGTGGAACGATCAACCACTTTGGGCGTTTCGACGACCGCTTCCATCACCCCGCATGGCTTGCACACCACTATCTTCCGCCCCATAATTGCCCAAGCGAATGGCACGTCCGTGCCGTTTGCTTATTGAGGCCGTTTGGCTCGATCCACATTTAAAAATGTCGTAACGTAGTACACTCCTAAGCGACCTGATCGCGGGATTGATCAACAGCGCCGTTCTATTTTCTGTCCACCTGCACCGTGCCCCAGACGGGAGATCATTATGAGGCCACGCCGCTCCGGTTTTACGCTGATCGAACTGCTCGTGGTGATTGCCATCATCGCGGTTTTGATCGCCCTCTTGTTACCCGCAGTTCAGCAGGCGCGGGAAGCTGCCCGACGGACACAGTGCAAGAGCAACATGAAGCAGATCGCTTTGGCACTTCACAACTATGAGTCCACTCATGGCAGGTTTCCAATCGGTGTGCTCGGGGCAACGGGGACCTCATCCAATACCAATCAATTGACGACCTGGCAGACGATGATCCTGCCGTTCGTTGACCAGACCCCTCTCTATAATCAGTACAACTTCAATGTCGCCTACGACAACGCCCTCAATGCAACCAACGTGATTGCAATCATCCCTGTTTACCGGTGCGCCTCTCAACCGATCGAAGGCGTGATCGATGGCAAATTTGGATTCAGCCACTACGGCGGAAATGCCGGGACAACCCCCGGAGCCAATAACGGCCTCTTTTTTCCTCTTTCGGCGACCCAATTCCGCGACATCATCGATGGCACCTCAAACACAATCTTCGCGGGCGAAATTGCTGCTGAAATTCGAGGTTGGGCGCGCGGGGCATGCAACAGTTGCACTGCCTGTCCCGGTGCGGGAGGGAGCCAAGGGTATGCTCGTTCGGTGCTTCGCTGGAACGTGGCTGCCACAACAAACTGCGGTGGGGCAGGATTCAATCGCCCTTCAACCTGCTGTGAAGCGGTGTTTCAGTTTTCCAGCCCTCACGTCGGCGGAGCACATTTCTCCCTCGCCGATGGCAGCGGTCGATTCGTCAGTCAGAATATCGACGTCTCGGTATTTCAAGCTCTGCTCACTCGTGGCGGTAGTGAAACGGTCGGAGATTTCTGATTCGCGGTAGTGAATCTGGTCGTCAGCCTTCCAGTCCCTTCAGACGGCCCGTGCTGTCGCCGAGTTGATCGACTCCGGAATCCATGCGATCCAGGAGTGACAGGAACAGGTTATTCAGCGGCGTATCCTTCGGATACGACAAGCGGCGCCCCGCGGCGATCGTGCCTCCTCCACGTCCCGCCAGCAGGATCGGCAGGTCGTTGTGGTTGTGCCGGTTCCCATCGCCAATGGCACTGCCGTAGACGATCATGGACTGATCCAGCAGTGTTCCTGAACCTTCGCGAATGCTCTCCAGCTTTTCCAGGAACTTCGCGAAGTGGCCGACCAGGTACTTGTCGATCTTCTTGATCTGGTCGATCCAGTCCTGCTTGTTCTGGTGATGTGACAAATGGTGATGCCCGTCGTTCACACCCACCATGGGGTAACTGCGATTGCTCCCCTCATTGGCCATCATAAAGGTCGCAATGCGCGTCGAATCGGTCTGGAAAGCGAGTGTCATCAAATCGAACATCAGCGTGATGTGCTCGTCCAGTTGCTTGGGAACCCCGTTCGGCAGTGTCAGATCAGGGATTTTCCGCTTCGAATCGTCTTCTCGAGCGCGATCGATCCGCTGTTCGATCTCACGAACACTCGTAAAGTACTCGTCGATCTTGCGACGATCCGTCTGACCGAGTTGTTGTTTCAGTTTCGAAGCATCGTCCGTCACCAGATCCAGAATACTCTTGCGATATTCGTCGCGCTTGGCTCGCCCTTTTGCCGCATCGCGATCGTCGGCCGAGCCAAACAGGCGTTCGAAGACCAGGCGAGGATTGATCTCTTTCGACATCGGAGTGGTAGCTGATTTCCACGAGATGTTATTGGAGTAGGCGCAGCTATATCCAGAATCGCATTGGCCGGCGTTGCGGCCCCCTTCAGTACCAAGTTCGATGGAAGGAAGCCGGGTTAGTTTCCCGATCTTTTCGGCGGCCACCTGATCGACTGACTGCCCCACCTTGATGTCGACGCCCCCCGTTTTCACAGGGTGAGCCCCCGTCAGGAACGCAGCCGAAGAGCGAGCATGATCTCCCGGCCCATCTCCTTTGGCACGAGCATTGTCCTGAGCCAGCCCCAGGCAGACAGAGACTTTATCTTTGATCTTCGCGAGTGGCTCAAGAGTCGGAGAGAGTTGCCATGTCGGCCCCTCACCCTTTGGCTCCCAATCAGGAACGATCACGCCATTGGGGACGAAAACGAAGGCCATCCTTTTGGGGAGACCGGCTGACGAGGCTGCAAAACCACTTGAAGGAAGCATCGCTTCCAGCAGCGGCAACCCCATGGCTGCCCCCAGCCCCTGCAGAAAAGTACGCCGCTGAAGTCTGGAATGCCTGCTCATGACATCGGCCTCGCGATGGAACTTTAAATTCGACAGGACTTCAGCCTGCCCATAATACATTGACCTATAACAGCTTTTGTTCGGCGCGGGTCTCCCATGTTCGGCGCGGGTCTCCTGACCCCGCCGAAACCTCCGACCGAAGGTCTCCTCTTCCCTGCCTCTTATCTACGATGCTGGACCGCCGCAGGACAAGGTCCTGCGGCGAGCATCCATCATATCAATTTTCTCAGTCGCCAGAATCCTGAGGAGCATCTTCACCTGCGGATTCTTCCCCGAACTTCCGGCGATCCAATCGATTGAAACGCTGTTCGTTCAGAGATTTTCGCTTCGGTTTTTTCGGTCCGCCACCGAACCGCTGTCCACCATAGCTGCCGGGACCGGCAGAACTTCCCCCACCTTGACCACCGGCACCCTGTCCTGCTCCACCTTGACCACCGGCACCCTGTCCTGCTCCACCTTGACCAGAGCCCCCCTGTCCGGCATAGGGTCGGCGTGGAGGTCGGTATTCGCCTTGTGAAGCCTGGCCCTGGCCCCCCTGATCCTGATCGTTTCCGTAGCGAGGTCGGCGTGGAGGTGGATACCCCTGTCCGCCACCGCCACCCTGTCCGCCACCGCCACCCTGGTAACCTTGCCCGCCACCTTGATATCCCTGGCCACCACCCTGGTAACCCTGTCCACCCCCTTCATTCTGATAGGGGCGACGTGGAGGTCGATTTTCCTGGGGATAACGAGTTCCACCCTGTTGTGGATAGCGCGAACCACCTTGCTGTGGATAGCGAGACCCACCCTGGCCCTGCCCTTGCTGGCCTTCTTGCGAGAACCGTTCACGCAGCGGCGGACGATTCGATTCGCGTTGTTCTTGTGGCGCAGGCCGTGCAACCTGGAAAGGAGCGGCCGCAGCAGCGACGACCGGGGCAGCAACCGCCGGGGCGTTTCCACCCGGGGCTCGCAGCCAGTCTGCAATTGCACCGCGCAGGAATCGCCATTCTTCGCCGATTTTGCGGCCTGGCAGTCCCTGTTCCTTGATCATGCGACGGATCGCTCCGTATTCGACTTTCAAATATGCAGCGGCATCTTCCAGCGACAAAACGTCGAATTCGCTCAGAACTTCGCCCAGATCATCTTCGTCGAAAATCTCTTCCACGAGTGATCGAACGTGTTCGACGACTTCGGATTCATCGAGATCGTCGCCGTCATCAAACTCGTCTACGAGTTCTTCGTCGAGATCCTCTTCGAGCTCTTCATTCACGGCCCCCATGGCGAGGACCTGTTCCTCTGCGGCCGGGTCGACACCGTTTTCCGGCTGTTCTTGATCGTTCACTGCAATTCCTTCGAAACTGGCGGCGACACCCGCCAAAGTTGAGAAGCCCGGCCTCTCCCCTGCAAAACATCCTCGGTCGGGCAAACGCGTTGTCGCCCTGGTTCCCACGCACGCCGAGGCGCGTTACGTTGGCAATTTCTTCGATTGCCTCAATCCATCGTGTTCAGATGGCATTGCTTCAGACCATATCTGTTCCGAGTGGAACATTCGGTCCCATGGCAACCGGTTCGTAGCAGTTATTTGGATTCTTCCCCGCGCCGCATGCGGAACGGGTCACTCTTTGCGATTTCCGTGACGAGGACCGAAAATCGGAATTTCTGCTCCTTCAGAGATTTCACAATCTTATCCGTTGCACAGCGATCATAAAACTCTAATCCGCGTCCCAGAGAATAAGTCAGCATCTTTTCTGCCAGGCACTCGCCAAATTCGCACTGTTTCTGACGAAGTACGTCCGCCAATTGTACCGGACCATTGAATCGGCTTCCGCCGGGGAGTTCGCCGGTTGAGTCGAGCGGCTGACCATTGTCGGTCTCCCGCCAGCGTCCAATCGCGTCGAAATTCTCCATTCCAAAGCCCAACTGGTCCATCACCCGATGGCAGGAGTTGCAAGTTGCATTCTGCCGATGTAACTCTAACTGCTGACGCAATGTAGCGTTAGGAGCAGCCTTTGCTGTTTCGGCCAGTTCCGGAACATTCGGAGGAGGAGGAGGAGGTGGCTGATCCAGAATCACTTCCATCACCCATTTCCCTCGTTTCACCGGGGAAGTTCGATCAGGATTCGACGTGAGTGTCAGGATACTGGCCTGAGTCAGCAATCCGGCGCGGTTCTTTCCTTCCAGACTGACCTTTTGGAATTCCGCACCTTTGACATCTGACAATCCGTAATGCCGGGCCAGCCGTTCATTGACGAACGAGTACTGTCCATCGAGGAACTCCAGGATCGAACGGTCTTCCCGCATGATGTAATCGAAAAACTGACGCGTTTCCCGTTTCATGTCCTCACGCAGTTCAACGCTGAATTCCGGAAACTTCTTCGGGTCTGGGGTGATTTCGTTGAGGATTCTCAGTTGCAGCCACTGCTCGGCAAAATTGTCGACCAGAGCTTTCGACTTCGGATCCTTCAGCATCCGGCGGACATGTTCGTCCAGTATGGCATCGTGATGCAGATCCCCCTGTTCCGCCTGCTTCAGCAACTGCTCATCCGGCATGCTGCTCCAGAGGAAGTACGACAGTCGCGAGGCGAGTTCAAAGTCGTTCAGTGCATGCTTGTCCTGAGGATCATCGGGGCGTTTGTCGGTTTCAATCCGATAAAGAAAATGGGGCGAGACCAGGACCGCCGTCAAAGCGATCTGCATTCCAAACGAAAACGGCTCACCGTTTTTGACCGCCTTCTCAACGAATATCACGTAATTGTCGACTTCAGCATCCGTTGGAGGGCGTCGAAACGCCCGTCGAAGAAAAGGGCGCAGGTTCTCACGAGCGGCCTCCGCGACCGACTTCCCTGCCCCGGGAACTACAGCCAGCAATTGCTTGTGGGAAGCGGGGAGTTCCGTCGGTTCAAGACCCAGTGGGCCCGCGATTTCAAAATCGCGGACGATCAAATTCCGATCGCGACGCGACTTATCCTTGGCTTTTTCGTCGTAGAAATCATTCAGAAAGGCAACCGAAAGTTTGTGCTTGCCCCGCGTGGTCTTGAACTTGAATTCCACCGTTTGCGGTTTGGCATCCGTCGCCTGCACCTCAAACGATTTCAAGGCCTTGCCATCCAGCCGGTACTCCATCCGGGAGTGTTCATTACCAGCCGGTGTTTCCGACGCTTTAACCCGAATCGCATATTCGCCCGCCTGGGGAAAATCCATTTCGGCAGTCACATCGCCAACCGAGACCAGAATGACTCCGTCTTCGCCGTGCGGATGACCGGCCTTGCTGCGACTGAGCTGATCCCGCGTAAATTCGCGAACTTTCGGCTTTGACGAATCATTCACAAGGATTGCCGCCGAGGCAATCTTCTCGGCAGCGTCGAGGTATTTTTCCATGAGCAAGGGGGGGAGCGAAAGGACATCCCCGATATTGTCGAAACCGTAACCCACATCATCCGACGGAAAGTCGTCGGCTGGCCGCACGGCCACCCCCAGAAGATCGTGGATCGTGTTGTTGTACTCGGCCCGATTCAGCCGGCGAATCGTGACTCGCCCTGGATCAGAGATCTTCGTGCAGTCGATCCGGTACAGAGCCCCTTCCAGAAAATCGAGCAGCCTGCTTTTTTCATCAGCCGTCGGTTGCGGACTGTCTGCCGGGGGCATCGTCCCGTTCGTGATCATTTCGAACGTCCGCTCCCACGTCTTCCGATCCTTCAGCATCGCAGCTTCGTTCGGGTATTTCGCGTAGGCAATTCCCGCTTCGGGTTCATCCCCACCGTGGCATTTTCCACAGTACTTCGTGACCACAGGCGCCACGACAACCTCGAAACTCGCCTTAGGCTTTTCAGACTCAGTCTCAGCCGCCTGACTGTTGCGTTTGGGGGAACCGGTCATTCCCAACGCTGCAAACGCAATCAGAGCAACGACGGCGGAAAGACCAGCCCCGACGAAGAAGGACGGGCGATCAATCCGCTGGTACCAGGCAATTTTCGCAACGGTCTTACGATTGGATTTGGCACGTTCTCCCCACGAAAGGCTCGCGGAATTCTTGCGCGGTGGCGGCGATTCCTCTGGCTCCGGCAACACCTGATCGTCATCCAATTCTGCGGCAGGAACCGTATACGTTTGACGACAATCGGGGTTCGGACACTTCCCGCGACGTCCGGCATAGCGGGCATCCACCCGAAACGACTGGCCGCACGCAGCGCAGGTTACGGGAAGTTGCATGGGTGAGACCTTCAAAATGAGAGCGAGTGGGTGCGGGTAGTATAGCTTTCTGGCAGAGGCGGTGTCGACCGGTGAGACCAGCGATTGGGGTCCCACACCTATTTGAAGCTGGACAGAATGTAGGGTGGGACCAGCGGCGCTTCGCCGCGCCGGCCCACCATCGATTCTCGACGCTTTCTTATGGTGGGCCGGCGCTCGAAGCGAGCTGATCCCACCCTACATTGAAAAACCCGATTGCCAGGACCGGCGTTTGGGGAACGACATTAGCACTCTCGTATCAGAGAGTCGCGACTCGGCACGAACCGACGCTGCAGTTCTTGTCGATTATTCAGCCCCGTCGGGTTTGGTTTCGTCGCGGCGGTTCAGAAAGCGAGGTAACCACCAACCCCAGACGACGTAATGAGCCGTTCCGAACAGCAGCATTCCCCCTGCAACCATGATGAATCCTAATGCCATCGGCAGGACCAGTGCGACCAGTCCCAGCAGCATCAGTGTCAGAAGGACGAGGCCCATCAGCGCCATCAGTGTGCGCTGATCTGCTTCGTTCGTAGTTCGGTCGTCGGTCATCCAAATACCTTCTTCAAGGCTTTTCCGCGATAATCGAAACCGTCTTCCAGGGCTTCCATGATCCGGCGTGAATTGACGATCAGGCCCATCATTCCGGCCGGTGGTTCAAATTCGATCCGATTGACGAGAGTGACCCCGTTGGCCGAAGGTTCGACAATATAGTCGTGCAACCACAACTGCAGTGGCCCCTCGACCATCTTCTCGCGGTAACGTTCGGGTGAGACCAGTTCGACAATCTCATACGACATTTGCTGGATCATGCCATACGCCGAGACTTTGCAGACCAGACGACTGCCGAGTTCAATCAATTCGGGCGGCTGAACATAAACGAATTGCGTCTCAGGAGGCGCGATGGCCTGCAGGTTGATTGGAGACCGAATGTATTCGAAGACTTTGTCAGGCGAAGCATTCAACTCTGTCCGTGATTCAAATTGAGGCATGCGAGTTCCTTGGGTCTCGTTTCGTTCGCGATTTCCTGCAGATATTCTGATTTCAATCGCGAGTCTCGGAACCGGTGCGACATCACGACTTCATTTTCGGATTCACCCATCAGCCGGAAACCACCAACGTCCGGTTTTCACCGTCGGTTGCCAGCGGCTGATGCCCTAACCCGAATTCTGAGCCGTGACGAAACACCCGTAATCAATTCTGGTTGTCACGTCGTAGCCGCGGAAAGCAGCCTGCGCCGTTACGACCTTTGAAAATGAAATTATAACTCCCGCGCGAACTGTATTCGAACATCGTCTCGGGAACCAGTCATGATACATCAGGCAGCGCGAGGTGCCATAGACTTGAAAGCGTCGCCAGGGGACAGCCGCGGGCACAGGAGCCGCGCCCGTCAGGAAGCAGACTGACCCAAGTCCCAGCGTTCACTTTTGAGCGAACCTTTCCTATTCTTGGTTCGCAGCAACGCGACCACATATTCCGCAAACCTCGATGGAGATGGCTGGTGTTTACCAATTCTGTGAAGCAGAAACTGCAGGCTGGGGAAACGTCCCTGGGAACGATGATGTTCGAGTTTCCGACGACGGGTATCGCTCGACTGGCCTCCGTCGCGGGAGCGGAATTTGCCGTTTACGACATGGAACACACCGGATGGAGCATCGAAACGATCCGCATGCTGATCGCCACAACTCCTCGACCAGCCCTGGTACCGATTGTTCGGATCCCAGCCTGCGACTACCAGTTCGTCGCACGCGTTCTGGATGCCGGGGCGATGGGAATCATGGTCCCCATGGTGGAATCTGAGGAACAGGCGCGACACCTGGTGAATTCCGCCAAGTATCCTCCCATCGGCCGACGTGGCGCAGCCTTCACGATTGCTCATGATGAATACCGGAATGACCCGATTCCGGAAGTCATCCGTTCCGCGAATGCCGAAGGACTTTTGATCGCCCAGATTGAAACCGTCAAAGGTTTGGAAAACGTCGAAAAGATCGCTTCGGTTCCAGAGATCGACGTGCTGTGGATCGGACTGTTTGACCTGACCAGTTCTATGGGAATTCCCGGCCAGACTCAACATCCCGACACACTGGCCGCGATCCAACGAGTCCTCGCAGCATGTCGCACCTACAACAAAATTCCGGCAGTGTTGGTGACCAGTGTCCCGGAAGGTCTGACGCAACTACAAACCGGATTCCGGATGGTTGCCTACGGCGGCGATTTGTGGATCTATCAGTCGGCGTTGAAAAAGGGGCTGAACGCCCTGCGCGAAGGTGTGAAGCCAGTGAGCCCAGCACACTGATCTCGAAGTCCTCAGTTCTCTCTCGACGATGTTGTCTGCGAAAACGCGTCGGGGAGGTCCGGTTGACCGACATCGGTCAACCGGGGCTACAACGACCCGTTCGAGGGGTATCTATTTGAGAAACCGCATCGATTTCATCCATGCTTCGCACGGTTTTGGCCAATCGGTGACCGGTTGACCGTCGACGTGTCGCATCCCATAACCATGTCCTCCTGTGGCGTAAACGTGAACTTCCGCCGAGACACCGACTCGCTTGAGTTCCGATGCCAGCAACAACGTATTGAGAACCGAAACGCCGTCATCGTAGGCATGTACGAAAAACATCGGTGGCGACTTTGCCGTCACCTTGATGTCGGTCTGCTTCAATTGTCCTTTCTCTTCAAAGCCACCGGGATAGATCAGGATTGCGAAATCAGGGCGGCAGGAAACCTGATCGGCTGCGTCGACTGCAACATACTGACGCTGCTCGTCGAAGATCGAAACCATTCCGGCGACCTGTCCGCCAGCCGAGAAACCGAGCAGTCCGATTCGCTTCGGATCGAGTTTCCATTCGCTGGCTTTACTCCGAACGAGACTGATCGCTCGTTGAGCATCCTGGACTGCCGCCATCCAACGCTTGTCTGGGTCACGAAAAGGAACGCGGTACTTCAATACGATGGCTGTCACACCGATTTCGTTGAGCCATGTGGCGACCTCCGTCCCTTCGAGATCGTATGCCAGGATGTAGTGACCTCCACCAGGACAAATCACCACCGATGCCCCCGTGTCTTTGGCCGGGTCAGGCCGGTAGACCGCGATCTGGGGTGTTGAAACATTCCCCAGCTTGATGATCCGCCTCCCGGCAATCAGCTTGTCTTCAGGTTTTGTCTGATCGGCCTCCGAAGGTAATTCTTTGGTTTCACCGGGTGGCTTTCCCGGCCAGACATTCATCACGAGCGGTTCGGCTGCAACAGCGGTTGAGGTGATCGCCAACCAGAGACAGAGACAGACTTTTTTCACAATGTTCCTCGGCACAAGGTTAAGGGAAGAGAGGGGTCATCAGGTTTGCAAATGTGCCGGAGCACAACAATCGGGAATATCGGCAGGGTTTCAAATTCACTGCCAAAAGGCAACAGAGCAGTGTAGAACGCTCACTTTGAGTTCCGGGCGGCGATCTGTGTTTGTGCGGATTGGGTTGTTGTTCTGGCAGTGTTGGACGGCGCGCGAAGTGCCGTTTGCCGTTGTTCATGGCCGTCTGACGCAGAATTGAAGTAACGACTGCAACCAGCATTGCTTGACCACACCGAAGCCCCCCTTTTTGGCGCGCCCCAGTTCTTCATCGCTTCATCCGAAGTTGTTGACAAGCCGCGTTCGCTCACCCAGAATTCGGACGGATCAATGAATTCTGCCATACAGGCTGCTCTTGATAAGAAATGGAATCGTCGAAACAGGTGGACGCTCCGATAACATGCGGACAAACGAATAGACGGAAACGGCACGTTTCCAGAAAAAAGATCTTCCTAACAAAGTTATGGTGTTATGGATCACTCAGAAATTCCGCCAGCGCCATTCTATTCGCACTTCACTAATCGCGCACGTGGCGCGATGATGGACGTGAATCAATTGGCGATCCGCCGCAAGAGCGATGCCATCAACAGTTTGTTTATCGTCATCGCAGCAATCCAGAGAGACGAACGCATCCGTCTCGCTATCCCGCAATTGCAGTTAACCGAGTCGATCTTGGACAAGCTCGCCGAGCAAGGAGCTGTCGATAAGCCAGTACATGCGAAAGAACTCATCATGAATGCACTGGCGGTTGCGCAATTGCGAAACAGTCGAACAATCGACACGACCCATCTCGTTTTGGCTGCAGTGACATCCCCGTCACCAGCAGTTCTGGCACTCGTCGCGGAAGTGGATTTAATACCAGCTGATGTCGCCGATATCATTTCGAAAATGCTCGACGACGGTGACGCATAATGATGACATAGCCCGAACGATAGATTGTCTGCTACCCGGCCACCAGACCTGATCCGTGGGGTTTGCTGCGCTGCAACCGCTGTAACCCCCGGTGACAATCTCTGATCATTCCGCGATCATGACCCAGAACAGCGTCGTCCGCCTAATTCGACGGGTGGCCCCCGGAAGCCGGTATTTGGGCTGCCTGTCCGCAACGCCAAAGGAAGTTCTTGTCGCTTTTTGATCGGCAACCGGAGTCACCTGCGCGGGTACGTTAAGTACGATCGCAATCTCGACGCACCGTGGACGCCCTCCTGTTCTCGCACCGCCGCGATCGCCACCTTCGCCTTGAAACTCACGCTGTGAGTCTTACGCTTACCGGACATCTTTCTCCTCCAATTTCGGATCTCGGAAATACTACCTTATTTCACGGTCCAGTTTTGGGGGCCATCTTAGACATCACA
>JBAWWJ010000139.1:0-21372 GCA_037146815.1 Planctomycetota bacterium | reverse complement strand
CTTCCAGCTTTCCCCCAGTCACCCCCTCACGCATCCACAAATTCCGCCGAAGAGCTACAACTTTTTTGTCTGAATGGCACCGGTCAGGCAGCCTGCGATCAGAATTGCCACCGCGAGATTTCGTCGAGTCGTCATTTGAAGTGCTCCTCAGTTTTGAACTTCAGGCCGACTATGCCGCTTCTGTCAGTGGCAAGCAATCCGTGACGAGATCATATCAGATTTGTTTCTGCGAGAACTTTGAAATGACGCCAAGAATCAGGCGTTGCAAATCGATGGCCGCCGCATTGGCGACTGCGACCACGTCTTCGCCACGAACGGGTATTGATGTCGGTGCCAGGCATTCGTTGGTGACGACGGAAAATGCCAGGACAGGAAGTCCCGCATGAGACGCAATTAAGGCCTCAGGAACCGTTGACATGCCGATGACATCAGCCCCGGCCATTCGGAAGAAGCGAACTTCGGCCTTCGTTTCATAGTTCGGTCCCGTCACTGCGGCGTAAACCCCTTGCTTCAAATCAATGTTTTCTCGCTCCGCGACGTCAGCAGCAATTGTCCGCCAAGTATGCGAATACGTCTCACTGATATCTGGAAATCTCGGTCCAAAACGATCGTCGTTCGGGCCGATCAGCGGATTCGTCCCCATAAAATTCATGTGATCCGTCAACATTACAATATTTCCCGCCCGAAAATCCGGATTCAAACCTCCGCTGGCGTTGGTCAGAATCAGCAGATCAATTCCCAACATCCGCATCAATCGGACGGGAAGAGTGATGAGGTCGAGCGAATGGCCTTCGTAGACGTGAAATCGACCTTCCATCACCACAATCGGAGTGGAACCGACCCTGCCGCAGACCAGTCGTCCTCGATGGCTCATCGCAGTCGCTGGGGGGAAGTGAGGCAAATCGGCCCGCTCAAACGTGGCTTCGATTTCCATGCGATCCACAAACCCGCCCAATCCCGTCCCCAGGACGATCCCCGCGCGAGGTGTCTGGTCCCATTTCCGGCGGACAATCTTCAGGCAATCTGTAATCGGATCTGCGGTGGAAATCGACATTGGGATCAGAAATTCTTCCGGTAGTTAATGATTCTGTTCGCCGACAGGGGTTCGGGCTGTCGAACAGAAATGGAACGAATGGTGGCGAGTTCGGGCAATCTCTTCAATAATGACTCTGCGGCAAACAGAACACGGCCAGTATCAGGTATTCGAACAGTATGACAGAAAACCGGAATCCAGACCCATTGCATGGAGTCACGCTCGCAATGATGCTGGAAAAGCTTGTGGATAACTTCGGCTGGGAGGCATTGGGCCGGGCGATTCCAATCCGTTGCTTCAACCTCGATCCGAGTATCAAGTCGAGTCTGACATTCCTGCGCAAGACTCCCTGGGCACGTGCGAAAGTCGAAGCTCTCTATCTGGACTGCCTCGACGAGTTTGACGCAATCGAGAACGAGGAATCCACGGAATGAACCTGTTCATCGGAATCATGATGAACGCGTCATCAAGCGACGTTGACTGCGTTCATGGTTTTTTGACCTGAAAATCGAGATAATGCTTCCGCCTTGGTCAAAATCGTCGAAACTGTTGTTTGTTTTCCTCAGGTAACCGTATGCGAAACCTCATTCTTTCCTGTGTCATCCTTTCACTTGTTTCAATGTCTCCGCTGGCGTTACAGGCTGATGACGCGGGTGCTCGCGCCATCATCGAATCGGCGATTGAGCGAAACGGTGGCGAGAAGCGATTGGCCAAAGTGAAAGGGACAGCATCGAAGATCAAAGGGTCGGTGAACGTCAACGGTATCCCGATTCCGTTTACAGGTGAAATTGCCTCGCACGGGGGAACCAGGCAGCGAATCAGTGTCTCACTGTCCATTGATGGTCAGGCCATTGCTTTCGTCAGTGTTGTCAATCAGGGCGAAGGCTGGCGAAAGATCGTGGATAATACTGTAGAAATGACGGCCGATGAATTGACCGAAGCCAAGGCCAGCGCCTATTCGGTGTACGTTCAAACGTTGATTCCACTGCGCGATAAGGCGTTCGAACTGACATCATTCGGTGAGCGCGAAGTCGCAGGACGAAAGGTCGGCGGCGTCACGGTCTCGCATGAAGGGCGTCGACCGATCAATCTCTTTTTCGATAAAGAGACGTATCGGCTTTTGCGATCCGAAGTGACGGTACGCGATGAAGCAACGTTTAAAGAAGTTCAGGAAGAATCGACAATGAGTGACTTCAAGGAATTCGACGGTGTTCCACGTGCCACGAAGATCACTGTCAAACGAAACGGCCAGTTGCACGCCGAAATTGAAGTCGAAGATTTCAAAACGTCAGAGACAGTCGACGAGGCCCTCTTCGCAAAGCCGTAACTTCCCTTCTTCGCAAACTGGAATTCGTCATGAAAATGAGCGGATTTTACTGGTTGCTTGCAGCAGCGTTTTTGACGGTGTGCAGCCTGAACGGGAATGCAAATGCAGCTGAGCCCAAATGGAACTCGCTGACAGAGGTGATTGATCCTTCAAAACACCAGATTGCCGGCCAGTGGACGAAGACGGCGTATGAACTGAGCGTGAAGGCCGCTCAGGGGGCTCGAATTGCAGTAGCATCGGCTCCTTCGGGAGAATACGATCTGCGAGCCACGTTTACGCGACGGTCTGGCCAGCATTCCATTGGATTGGTTGTCGTTCATGCTGGGCGACAAGTGGTATTTGAAGTCGATGCCTGGGGAAGCCATCTGGCGGGGTTTCAAAATATTGGGGGCAAATCCATCCGGGAGAATGCGACCCGCCGGTCCGATGTGGCTCTGGAAAACAACCGGCAATACACCATCTGTGTTGAGGTTCGTAAAGGTCAGGTACGGGGTCTGCTGGATGGTAAGGAACTGGCAAAGCATGTCTCCGATGGAAATGACCTTTCGATTCCCGACGTCTGGAAGTTTCCGCGAGGTGACCAACTGGGACTCGTCGCCCGGGAAAGTGATACGACGTTTCACACGATCGAATTGCGATCACTGACTGGCGATACGGTGGTGACCCGCGAACCCGGTAAAACACCGTCTTTGCCGACGCCCACAACTCCGTCCAGGCAGCCCGAGACACCCGTCAAGCCGATCAATTCCACTCCTGCGGAAAAGCGGGTGTTGATCGTCATTGCAAACCGCCATTTCTTTTATCGAGAATATGGTGATCCCAGACAGGAACTGGAACGGGCGGGAATTCGAGTCACGGTCGCTGCTGGTCGCAAAAGCCCCTGTCGTCCGCATGAGGGATCAGGTCAGGGTAACGACGGAGGCATTGTTCAGCCGGATCTGGCGCTGAGTGACGTCAAGGCAAAAGACTTTGACGCAATCCTGTTTTCCGGTGGTTGGGGTGCCTCGTCCTATCAATTTGCATTTAACGGGCGTTACAACGAGGCTTCGTACAATGGTGATCGCGCGATCAAGACTGAGGGCAATCGGATCGTCAACGAGTTTGTTCAGCAGAACAAATATGTGTGCGCCTTGTGCAACGGCGTTTCTGTTCTGGCATGGTCGCGAGTCGATGGAAAAAGTCTTCTCGCAGGAAAGCGAGTCTGCGCCCCTGTCCGAGAAGCTCCGGCAGGCATCTACAATGGCCGCCCCGCTCAGCCCTCGTGCCGTTGGCACCCCGAGTCGAACGGCGCGATCCTTTCGCCTGCGGGGGTGATTGGGCAACCGGGGACTTCGGTGGACGATGTCCTTGTCGATGGCAAGATCATCACCGGAGAAGACGATCCGTCGGCTCGTGAAATGGGACGGCGTATTGTACAGGTCCTGCAGGGGAGTAGCGGCAAGTAGCTTGCGATCAACAAACGGCAATGGCCTGGTGGCCGTCGACAAGCTGGCAGAAATGACTTCGTGCCGCATCGTTGAGAGCGAATCGTCCGCAGGGTTCCTGGCTGCGCACCCAGCATGAAGCAAACTGGGCTACCCAGCGAGGTTTCCGCGCGCTGGCGTCCCGTCAGGTTGAGTGGCGGTTGATGATTTGGCATGCAAGCGACGAAGTGGGCACGTCGTTTTGATTGGCAACTTCCCCGAGTTGGCCCGGCTTGCTTCAAGCCGGGGGCCGAAGGTCCAAGAAACTTCAGACCGATGTCGGACGAAGTTCAACGCGACTACTGTATCGACGCTCGGCTTTAGGCCCGACCCCAGCGCTCCCTTGTTTTGCTGGCCAGTTCTTTATCTGCCGTTACAACTGGAACTTCGACGCACGATGTCCTTCATCAACGCCGTTGCGGCGACACATGTCGCGTCGCGACATCATCCCGCGCAAAATCCTTCGGGTAACCGAAGACTGCAGCAGATAAGCCACATCTTGTCGAAGTCCACGTGCGTAGGTCAGAAGTAGGATTTGCCTCGACCGAAGTAACCCGTCCACATTTGCGAGTAATGCAAAGTCGAAATCTCAGGACAGGCCAAATGCCTGATTCAATTCAGCGATGACCGAGTCATTCATCGGCGTGATCGCACCGACGAGGCGGCTGTTAATTAGCGCCTCGGATGTCGTTTCCAGGACCTCCAGGCGATCAAAAGCGTCCAGAATGCTCGTTCCCAGCACCAAGACTCCGTCGTTTTCCAGTAAGGCTGCTGGGGATTGTGAAGAGACGAATTCGGCGATCTGGCCATCGTTCTGATATTGGACCCCGTACGGGACTCGCTGGACATCTCGCAAAAAAATGTAGCTTTCGGGAATCGTCCTGGCATCCAGTGTTGTCGACGTCACGCTGAAGGCCGTGGCATTGACGGGGTGAGCAAATACGATCGCCTGGACACCGGGGTGCCGACGGTAGATCGCCTGGTGAGCCAGCGCTGCCCGACTGGGACTGGCCCCTTCTGAGCACGTGTTTCCATCGACTCGAACCAGGTCGCCCACTTCCAGGGTAAATCGGTCGCGTTGCGACGGGGTGATCAAAAATGAATCTTGCCCTAGACGTGCGGAGAAACTCCCTTCGGTACTGATCAGCAGTCGCTGGCGACATCCGCGACGCACAAACTCACACAGTTGTCGCCGCAGTTCACATTCGTAACTCGTTGCGGCTGGTCCTTCGACGATATCGAAAGCGACGCGTCGTCGCTCAGCAATCGAGAGTTGTTCGTCGGAAAGATAGCGGACCTCACCCAGCAGCTTCGCTTTGACAATCGTCTTTGCTGCAAATTCCAGAGCTTCAAACCGCTGATAGGCCTGCGACAGCGATTCGCCCCCGACAACAACGCCGTGGTTTTCCAGAATGACACAGTTCACGCCACCCGAGAAAGCGTCTGCAATGTGACTCGCCAACTTTTCGCTCCCAGGAAGCGCATAGGGCGCGAACGCCGCTTCACCACAGACGAAGTGGGCCTGATGAAAAAGTCGCGTATTGGGAAGTGCGCGACAGATGCTGAACGCGACGAGTGCCACTGGATGGGCGTGAACGATGCCCCGCAGATCCGGCCGGCGTTCGTAGATAGCCCGGTGAAACGGGAATTCGGATGACGGTCGATGTGCCCCGTCAACGGTTCCGTCGCTACGAACACAGACGATGTCATTTCGAGTCAGGTTTCCCTTGTCAATACGAGCCGGTGAGATCCACGTATCGCCATTGGATTCCCGGATCGACAGGTTCCCACCAGAAGTGGTAGTCATGCGGTACCGATAGATTCGCTCCATCGTCTGCATGATTTCGTCACGGGGATGAGTCAGGTTTCGCATGTTCAACACTCGCTATTTCGGGATGATTTGCATAGTTGCCGCACACAAATCGGTACTGAGTTCTATTCGATTAGAAACGGGCCGTGACTACGCCTGGGTACCATACTGCCGCTCATAGAACTTCTGGTATTCGCCAGACTTCACCTGAGCGATCCAATCAGGATTGGATTGGTACCATGCGATCGTTTCACGTAATCCGGCCTCGAACGTCACTTGAGGCACCCAGCCGAGATCTCGCTGGGCCTTGCTGTTGTCGATCGCATACCTGTGATCATGGCCAGGCCGATCCGGTACGAACTTGATCAGGGAGCGCGGCTTTTCGAGTGCACTGAGCAGCCGGGCCGTCAATTCGAGATTAGTCAGTTCCGAATTTCCACCGAAGTTATAAACATCACCACTGCGACCATTCCGCCACGCCAGGGCGATCCCCCGGCAATGATCGCTGACATGAATCCAGTCGCGGACGTTGAGTCCCGTTCCGTAAACTGGCAGCGACTGATCTCGCATCGCGTTCGTGATGAAAAGTGGAATCAACTTCTCGGGAAACTGAAACGGGCCGTAGTTGTTCGAACAACGAGTAATAACCGCGGGGAAGCCAAATGTCTGACAATACGAACGAACCAGCAGATCGGCGGCGGCTTTCGAAGCCGAGTACGGGCTATTCGGTGCCAGCGGAGTCTCTTCGGTGAACTTGCCACTGTCCCCCAGGCTGCCGTAAACCTCATCGGTCGAGACTTGCAGGTAACGTACGACGCCATACTGGCGACAGCAGTCAAGCAGCGTCTGCGTTCCCACGATATTCGTCCGAACAAACGGTGACGAATCCTGGATGCTGCGATCAACGTGCGTTTCCGCAGCGAAGTTGATGACAGCGCTGATGTTTCCCGACTGCAGAAGGCTGCCGATCAATTCGCGGTCACAGATGTCTGCGCGTACAAATTCATACCGGGAGTTGCATTGCACATCGGCAAGATTCGCCAGATTTCCGGCGTAGGTGAGTTTATCGACGTTGATAATTGCCAGTTCAGGATCAGCCTGAAGTTCCAGTCGAATGAAGTTGGCACCGATGAAGCCGCAGCCCCCGGTGACCAGAATTCGTTGCATGATTCGATCCTTGAACTCTACAAGCGTCCGCTGCGAAAAATGCCGAAGATCAGCCAGATCGCCAGCAGGCTGGAACTGATATAGATCGGCACGCTGATCCAGACGGAACTTACTTTCCCCGCCAAAATCAATGCCGACGCCATAATCAGAGCCGACACAACCATCCCGACCACCAGTCGATTGCTGGATCGTTCCATTTCCAGAATGAAATGATCCAGGTTTCGATGATCCAGATGAATTCTCAATTCATTCTGGCTGATCTTTTTCATCGTCTGATTCAAGTAACCAGGCATTTCATGCGCCAGTTCCAGCATCTTTCGCGATTCATCATAAAGGCGTTCGGCGATGCGTGACGGCTGATACCGCTGTTTGACCATCCGTTCCACAAACGGTTGCAAGTGCGTCGCCAGGTTGAATTCGGGATCCAGTTGCCGTCCGATCCCCTCCAGCGTCACGAGTGCTCGAATCAGAAGCATCAAGCTGCCGGGACAACGAATGCCGTGGTTAGAGAGGATGGCAACAAAGTCTGACAGCAGTCGGCCGACGTTCATCCTTTCCAGCGGGATACCGTAGTAGTTGGCGATAAAGTCTCGCATGTCGATCTGCAGCAGCGGGCGATCGATCTCGCGGTACGATTCGCCAATCTCCAGGACCAGTTTTACGGCGGAATCAACATTCTGCTGGCTGATTGCGACGAGCAGGTCGATCAATTGTTCGCGAGTCGCCCCATCGAGCATGCCAATCATGCCATAGTCGAGCATGCAGATCGTGCCGTCGCGTCGAATCCGGATGTTGCCGGGATGCGGGTCACCGTGAAACACGCCAAATTCAAAAGCCTGCTTCATAAAAATCCGCGCCCCGTTTGCAGCGACATTCGCGGGTTCGACTGGCGTCGACACGGGAATACCGTTTCCTGTATCCGGCGGCATAGGGAGAACGGAGATGTGCACCCGCTCTGCCAGTTCATCAATCTTGTATCCGTCAATGTATTCCATGGTCAGGATCGCCTCGGTCGTCAGATCCCAGAAGACCGTCGGAACGTATAGCGTGGCGTCCTGCCGGAACAGACGGCGGAACTCGTCCATCGTCCGTCCCTCGCGTGCGAAATTCAATTCGCGGCGGATCGTTCGCGCGAAGTGATTCACCAATCCCACGGGATCGAAGATCCTGGCTTCGGCAATGTGCCGATCGATCAGTACCGCGATCTCGTGCATCAGGGCCAGATCACGTTCGATGTTACGGACCGCCCCCGGGCGCCGAATTTTGACGGCCAGCGGAGTCCCGTCGAAATGGACAGCGCGATGCACCTGCCCTAAAGACCCGGCCGCCAGCGGAACAGTATCAAAGCTGGCAAAGAGTTCACTGACCGGGTGACCAAGTTCAACTTCCAGACGCTCGACTGCGGCTGTCGAGGAAAACGGCGGGACGTTTTCCTGAAGTTTCTTCAGTTCGACCAGCATTTCCTGCGGAACGAGGTCGGGGCGAGTGCTCATGACCTGGCCAAACTTGATGTACGTCGGCCCAAGACTTTCCAGGGTCAAGCGGACGCGTTCGACCAGTTTTACGTGACGGGTTGGCTCCTGCTTTTTGCGTAAAAACAATCCTCGTGATCGATACCAGACAGTGCGCAACCCGATACGATCAACCAGATCACTGAAACCGTGATTCAGCAGCACAGTAACAATTTCACTGGTGCGTCCCAGATTCCGCAGCAGACGAAACGGATGACTTTCCAAGAGAAACTCCGCAGTCGAGATTCGAGCATCCGACTTGAAACTCAACGATCAGGAACAACAACACTCGAAAACCGGTTCATCGGCACTGCGAGATTATAGTCGGTTCGATTGGGCTGCGTACATCTTCCCACAGAACTTCATCGATCTTCATTGTCGTCACCCACTCAAATCGATTTCGCGAAGGCGTCGGCAGTTCTTGCCGGTTGGGCATTGCGATTGACGTACGGTACAGCAAGGCCCAGTCGCATTGGCATCATCGCTCTTGACCGACATTCTCGACTCGGACTACTAGTCGACTTCGACGAAACAGCGGACCGCACAGACCGGTTTCGTAACAATTCAAGAGGATTGAGAACGCTCTGAAGCCATTTGTGAAATCGTCCGTGTCTGCACGGGAACCGGGGAAATGGGACGGCATGCTTCGAATTCTCATCGTGAATCTCCTTGTCGTCTGCTCGCTCCCAGGATGTGTTGGCATCAATCCTGTCGCGTTGACATCCGCCAGGCACTTGCGTGTACTGACCAGCGATCAACATCCCGGTCGCGATTTCGATATGCACAAATCACGCGAGGCGATCAAAGCGATCGAAGCGATCGATCACCAAATGATGCGAGAATCGATGCAGGAGACGCCACGCGGATCGCAGGTTCAAATTGTCGATGAACTCGACCGCCGCTATCTGGGGACTCTCATTAGGGTGAGTCCAGACGAAGTGGAACTGATGAATTGCATCTGCCGCGAAGTCGTCGCGGGGCCCGATGGTCACGAACAATGCAAGACAAGTCATGTCCCGTTCCAGTCGTTGCCAACAGAATCAATGACTCACTTCCTGGTGGTCTCGCCCCCTTCATCGGACTTTGCACCTCCGGATGCTGGTTTTGATCGTGGCGATGTCAGCGTCGAGGAGATTGTCTATCGAAGTGGTCGGCACCAGCGTTGGGCCCAGTCGCCGTAATCACCCCCACTGAATCAGCGAATCGAGCTGATTCGACGGGCGGCTAGGTAGCTTTATTTGAATCGATGAGGATTGTGGTGCGAAGCGACATTCAACGGATTGCGATCACCGGCAGTTCAGGATATTTGGGAAGCCGACTAATTCACCAGATCCTGAACATCGCTCCGCAAGTCCGAATTCTTGGACTTGATGTCACACCACCGCGCGAACCTGGCCCGCACGAGTTTGTCAGCATTGATGTGCGCAGTCCACAGTTGAAGGACTCCCTTGCAGCGTTTCGCCCCGACACTGTTGTTCATCTGGCATTCATCGTAAACCCGATCCACGATGAGGTGCTAATGCGAGACATCAACGTGAACGGCAGTCGCAATGTCTTCGATGCCGTCCGTCATTCAACGGCGCTGCGATTCCTGGCAGCATCAAGCGCCACCGTCTACGGGGCCTGGCCAGATAACCCGGTTCCGTTGGACGACGACGCCCCCCTGCAAAGCCGCGTCGAATTCTCATACTCGGCAGATAAAGCAGAACTTGAGCGAATGCTCAGTGATTTTGCGACGCATCACCCCAGTCTTGCCGTGAGCTGGATTCGGCCTTCCATCATCTATGGACCTGGCGTCGATAACTACTTGAGTCGTCTCTTGCTCCAGCATCCGATGGTGGTACTTCCCGATGGCTGCGACCTGCCACAGCAATTCGTGCACGAAGACGATGTGTCGGCCGCGACCTGGTGCATCCTCACGCATGATGGGCGGGGCCCCTATAACGTCGCTCCACCCGATTGGATTCATCTGACGGATGTTGCCCGCGAAACTGGTCGACGCACGATTTCAATTCCATTTGGAATCATGCGAATCGCGTCGAGAGTCTGCTGGAGCCTGCGACTACCTGTTTTACGATATCCACCGGGAGTGAATTTCTATATTCGATACCCCTGGGTCGTCACGCCACGGCGCTTATGTGATGAACTCGGTTTTCAATTCCGCTTCAACACCATGGAAACTCTACGAGAAGTCCTCCGATCAAATGGGAAGCTTGCCGCTTCTCCATGATGTCGACCATGCGTTAAATCAAACGAACTTTCGGCAATGGCGATCTGCGTAAGTGATCGCGGTTTTGGATCTTCCAAATATGTGTCACAAATCGACGGATGACTGGCGGTATGTGATGCGGAAGGCAAAGCTAAAGACATTCGTTCGGCCGTTTCGGCGTGGTCGGAGACTTGCGTCGAATTGGATCACGGGTGCTTGGGGATTGAACGGTGTTTGTTCGACCGCGGGTGTTGTGATCCTCCGCAAAGCCATCTTGCCCGGCTTTGATTTCAGGGATACAATTATCTTATCATGTACTGTCTGAAGGCATTTGTCGTCGCAGTCACACTCGTCTCAGTCACGACAAATCCTGTCGTCGCCTCGATGAAATTGTGTTGTTGCGTTCCGCAAAGTATACAGGCCCAAGCTTTCCAAGTCCGGGGATGCTGCCGGACGGAAAATGTTCAGACCTCGGCAACGATCGTTGCTCAGAATGCATGCTGTGCGAAGAAACGTGCATCATCGGGAGTCAATCTTCCGTTTCCAGGACGCTGCTGCTGTATCAAATCTCAAGATACGACAAGTTCCTCGCAACGGCTGGCCGCTCCCCATTTCGACGAGTGCTCGATTCGATTCCCAAATTGGGACGGGGTTCCCACGGTCCCTCAGTCCATAATATCCAGTAATCAGGGCCATCCACCGAGGCGTTTCTCGCCGTCGGGGCCACCATTGCTGGCACTCCACTGTACTTGGCGAAAATGATAGACGTTCAGATCCTGGTCTGTCGTTTTTGAATTTCGTTCATTATTCAGTCGGAGAAATCTACGATGAAACTTTTCGTTCTTCTCGTATTGCCAATCGCAGCAGCTCTTGGATTGACCTTCGGTGGAAGCTCGCTACCGAACAAAGCGGCGTGCTGTGGATGTACAGTCTGCAAATGCCCGGACTGTAGCGGCGGTGTCTGCAGTTGCGACGTTTGTGAATGTGAAGGTTGCGCGTGCCTGATGGCAAGCGCAACCCAGACCCAATGCGTTACGAGCCAGTGCTCAAAACCCTGCTGCACCAGCACTGTGAAGGCCACAACAAATGCGTCCCGTTGCGGATGCGAAGTCTGCAAGTGCCCGGATTGCAACGGCGAGTCATGCACCTGTGACGTGTGTGAATGCGTCGGTTGCGCGTGTGCAATGTAAGATCTAAGCAGGAATCGCAGGCGGGAGTGCCCATAAGGTGCTCCCGCATTTCATTGAGAAGCTGGCATGACGCACAAAGCTGTACGAGGACTGACGATGCACCTTCGGCGAACGGGAATGCACGTATTGACAATTGTCGGAGTGGCGTTGAATGCGTTCGCGTTGGTGCATGCAGACGAAGCCCCGGGCAACAATAGCCCCACGGCAGATGTGAAGTTGAATCCAGGGGCCGTGGGACGGATCGCAGCATTTGCACCTGGGACGCGCATTCTCTTCCAGGGCGATTCAATTACCGATGGAAACCGGGGTCGCAATGCAGATCCGAATCACATCCTGGGCCACGGATACGTATTCATTGTGGCGGCGAAATTTGGTGCAGCCTTCCCCGAAGCGAAGCTGGAGTTCTTGAACCGGGGGATCAGTGGTCACACGGTGCTTGACCTTCAGAAGCGATGGCACGCAGATACACTCGCTTTGAAGCCAGATGTGCTCAGCATTTTAATCGGGGTTAATGACAATAGACGAAACGTACCCTTCGACGAATTTGAGCTGACTTATGATAAGCTGCTCACTGATGCAAAGACAGCGAATCCGAATTTGAAACTCGTTCTGTGTGAACCGTTCATCGTGAATCATCTGGCAACAACACCGCAGCACGGTTCACCGAATGCAGACATCATCAAGCGTCAGGAAATCGTCGCGAAACTTGCCAAAAAGCATCAAGCAGCCTTTGTCCGATTCCAGACGGCCCTCGACAAGGCGACCGAAAGGGCACCCGCCAAACATTGGATCTGGGACGATGTTCACCCAACGTACGCAGGTCATCAGATACTCGCAGACGAATGGGAACGCACAGTTCGAGAAGTCTGGAAGTAGGCTGACGTTGTGACGCCTCGCCAACTTCCTTTGGGCTGGAAAAGGCGTTTCTGTACTGACTCCAGATCATGGCGTTTGAATATTGTCTGGTTTCTTTTCAAGTTCGTCGGAAATTCGCCGACCAATGAGAATTAAACCGACAAGGCGATAGTCCGCTCGCAACGACCACAGGGGGTACGTCAGTGTGAGTGGACGATTTCGTTCAACAAGGAAATGGCCGAGCCAGGCCGCTCCGTATCCGACCGGCAGAACAAGCAGCAGCCACATCCACGATCGGTAGACGGCCAAGCCGACGCAGGCCAGACCACCTATCGTTCCTGCGACGTGCAGCAACTGATTGAATGGATGCAAATGCTGGCTCACGTAGTGACGCCAGAATTCGGCGAAGCAGGAAAATTGGGGATGTGATCGCGAGGGAATGCTCGACATGGCGTTTTTTCCGTGATTGGATTCCACAATTCTTCTTTTATCGGCATCGAATTGCGGCGAGCATCAGAATTGCTGGAAAACGACTACTGGTTTACAAGTTGACAACTACGGGTTATGCCGTAGAATGCCGCCGACTGATGACATCTTCTTGATGTATCGTGCAAAAAAAACAAACCCGCCGTATTTGAGGCCATCCCATGGCTCGCCCAAAGCAGCCTCATCCGACAGCGGGTGAGCTTGAAATTCTGCGGATCTTGTGGGACCGAGGTCCATCCACTGTGCGAGAAGTGCTTGAACATGTTCCGCAAGAACGCGCTTATACGTCGGTGATGAGCTTGCTCAACGTGATGGCAGAGAAAAATCTCGTCACTCGGAAACCTGAGGGACGCGAGTTTCGGTATTCTGCCAATCTTCAGCCCGAGCAGACTGAGGGAAAGATTCTGGGGCATGTGCTTGATCGAGTGTTCGAGGGATCAGCAACAGCACTCGTCGCCCGACTGCTGGAGCAGTCTCAGCCAACGCCTGACGAACTGGATCAGATCCGAAAACTGATTGATGCGTACAAACAGAAAGGTTCCTGAGTCGCCCATCGGCGTTCGCAGGTTCCTCACGTTGATCATCGAACGGCTTCCCATGTACGGTCTGCTCGATCCCTCTGACACGCTGAATTCAACGCCTTGCCTGGGTTTTGATACATTTTCTCTGGCAGGGAACGCTTGTCGTCACGCCTAAGCAATAACGTTGCTCCCCCTGAATTGTCCTCGACAAAACTCTGGTTCCGAGGGACCATTCAATGCGATTCACGTCGATGGTTACGTGAAATATTACCCTCCAAAGACCGACGGCCCCCTCCCTCTTTCCTATCAGATCAATTGTCTGGTATTCGGTAAAAGTCGTCGCTACGATCAGGTTCTCTGAGTCGATTCATTTTAAGTACCTGGTAGTTCGTTTCATGCCATTCTGGTTACGAATCGTTTCGTGTGTCGCCTTGCTATTCATGATGGCTGGGCTTCCGTGTGAAGTCGTTGCGGCCGATGCTCCCGTTCATTCCCCTGAAGCGGTGGAGTTCTTCGAAAAAGAGATCCGTCCGTTACTCGTCGCCCACTGTCATTCCTGTCATGGAACAATGAAGACACAAGGTGGACTGCGATTGACGAGTCGCGAATCCGTCCTGCGCGGGGGAGATTCCGGGCCGGCACTCGTTACTGGAAAACCGGACGGCAGCCTGCTGATCAAGGCTGTCAGTTACGGTGACGACATCAAGATGCCGCCTCGCCAAAAACTCCCAGAGGCTGACATTGCCAAGTTAAAACGCTGGATTGCAATGGGAGTTCCCTGGCCAGCAACGCCTGACGCTCTTGATCATAAGGCTGGCTTCACGATCACTGATGAACAGCGTCGCTGGTGGTCGCTGCAGCCATTGACCGAAGTTGCCGCTCCCAAACCGGCGGATAATTCGGAGGCACGAAATGAAATCGACCAGTTCATCTTCGCGAAGCTGGTTTCACTCCAAATGCGTCCTGCTCCTGAGGCGGAACCGTCAACACTGCTGCGACGGGTGACATATGATCTGACGGGCTGCCCTCCAAGTCCTGCTGACATCGAAGCGTATCTCTCGGACAAGACGCCTGATCCTCTGGCAAATGCTGTCGATCGACTGCTGGAATCGAAACAGTATGGCGTGCATTGGGCGCGGCATTGGCTCGACGTCGCCCGCTACGGTGATACCCGTTGGGTAGGGGCCGGCGAAGACAAACGCTGGCCGTTTGCCTACACCTATCGTGATTGGGTGGTCCGTTCCCTGAACAACGACGTTCCCTACGACAGGTTTGTCACGCTGCAATTGGCGGCCGATCAGGTGTCTGATTCCCACGCAAGTGATCAGGCGGCACTCGGATTTCTCACGGTCGGACGCTGGTTTACGGGGACTATCCCCGACGTCATTGACGACCAGATCGATGTTGTAACACGGGGACTTATGGGTTTGACCGTGCAATGTGCCCGTTGTCATGACCACAAGTACGACCCCGTCTCGGCATCCGACTACTACTCGCTGTATGGCCTGTTTGCGGCGTCACGAATGCCCGTCGATGGATCGGGAATTCTGGCAACGTTGCCGGAAGTTGATCCTCGACCGGTCGACGCGGCGACTCTGCAGGAAATCGTCAGCCTGCAGAGTCGCGTGGACGCATTTCTGCAGGAACGACTGGGGGCTGTGCGAGACACCTATCGTCCGCTGGAGACGATGCGCCGGTACTTGCGAGTGTCCACCATGCTGGTCGGCAAAAAAGACGATGACGTGCGAGCCAATGCGGCCGCACATCGCTTGCATCCGTCGATCCTGTTTCGCTGGTTTCGGCTCATGCAACGGACCTCACAGAATTCGCATGCGATCTTTGGTCCATATCATGCTTTCGCCACATTGCCCACGGCTGAATTTGCTGCCAAGGCACCAGCGATTGTCGAAGCGGAACTCGCCAGACCAAAAATAAATCCGCATGTTCTCAAGATCCTGAATCCTCCACCGTCATCAATGGAGGAAGTTGCCGATCGATATTTGGAGTTGTTGCTCAAATTCAATACCGCCGAGAAGTTCCACACCTACGACGAAGAATCACTGCGCGAAGTTCTGAACAATTCGGACAGCCCGCTGATGGTCCCGCTTCGTGAATTGGGAGAACTCCTTTCCGCTGACGATCTGAATCAGATGATCGAATTGCGGCGGAACTTGTTGGCGCGACAAGCTCTGCTTGACGAGCGAGCAGATCAGTATGTGAGCTACGATCGAGAAGCCGCGACTCACGTCAAAGACATCACCGGATACATCGAACGAAGACAAACCGAATTGGGGATCGAACTGCGGTCCGTTCGAAAAATTGCGGATGGTCTGCTGGCAACGCATGAAGCAACAAATGCTGACGAAAATAGACTCAAATCGATCATCAAGGCGCGTGGACTGAGCGAGAGCCTTCTTCGCCGCTGGATCGATTATCAGAAGTTGCTGGAACAGCGAAATGACCCTGTGTTTGCTTTCTGGCGTGCATTGACCGCGATCACTGACGATGACTTCGCGACACAATCCCCGCAGATCCTGACCAGGTTACAAGATTCTTCGCCCAACAAGATTGTCGCTGCTGCATTTGTGACACATCCTGCCACACTTGCTGAGGCCGCGACTCGCTATGGTGAACTCATCGTGTCGCACCAGCAATCCACAGATACCGATGTGGACGCTTCCCAGATCCACAGTGTCTGGACCGATCCGCAATCCCCGCTATGCTTCACTCCGGAAGACGTTTTCGACTATTTCACGCGACGGGACATGGATGAAGTTCGCAATCGAGAACGAAATCTTGTCCGCGTCTATCTCGAAGCACCCGGTGCGCCGCCGCGAGCCATGGTCCTGCGAGAATCCGGACGCTCGTACGACCAGCGGATATTTGTTCGAGGTAACCCGAACGACTTTGGTGATCGTTCACACGGACGTTTTCTGACAGTCCTTTCTAAGGATCCACGGGCGTTTCAGAAGGGGGCCGGGAGACTTGAACTGGCTCAACAGATCGTCGATCCACGCAATCCACTGACAGCACGTGTGCTGGTGAACCGCGTCTGGCAATGGCATTTCGGAGCTGGTCTGGTTCGTACCAGCAGTGACTTTGGCATCCGAGGGGCTACCCCCAGTCATCCCAAATTGCTCGACTGGCTGACACGTCAGTTCATTGCGGACGGCTGGTCACTCAAGAAGCTACATCGACGAATTCTGCTTTCGGCAACGTGGCGCCAGTCCAGTCGGGATGTTCCTGAATATCGGGCCCTTGACCCTGAGAATCGATTGCTGTGGCGGATGAATTACAGGCGACTGTCGATTGAAGAACTGCGTGATTCAATTCTGGCTTCCGCAGGCAGGCTGGATGACTCTCTGGGGGGACGCCCCATTGATTTGACCAGTCCGAATGCTCGTCGACGTACGCTCTATGGAACTGTTGATCGAATCAGTTTGCCGGGCTTTTACCGTTCATTCGATTTTCCCAGCCCTGATTCCCATGTTGCCGAGCGATTTGAGACGATTGTCCCGCAACAGGCATTGTTTCTGATGAACAATGCCTTTCCTATGGAGCAGGCAAAAGCAATCGCCGGGCGCACCTCTGCCGCAACCTCTCCGGCTGAGCGGATCGCGATGCTGTACCGGCTGGTCTTAGGTCGTTCCCCAGACACAGAGGAAATCGCGCTGGGTTTGCAGTTCATTGAGAAGGCAACTATCGAGCATCCGGTTGAACCTCATTTGCCAACCAAGGAATCAGGAAGTAAAGCATCCGCACCTGATCCTTGGCGTTATGGACATGGACGGTATGACAAAGTCCACAAACGGGTCGTTCAGTTTGAGCCATTTGCGTTTTTCAACGGACAATGGCGTGCAAGTTCGCAGGACAACGACCCGGATATCGGACGTTGCAGCCTGAATGCCCAGGGGGGAACCGCTGGACGCGATAGTTCCGTCGCCGCGATTCGCAGGTGGATTGCTCCACGAGCCGGAACATTGTCGGTCACCGGTAAGCTATCCGTGCAGCCGAAGTCGACCGAACCCTCCGGAGATGGCGTGCGAGGCCGATTGGTATCGAGTCGCCACGGATTGCTGGGAACCTGGCTCGTTCACGGGACCGAAGAACAAACGGATGTTGGCAACATCGCCGTTCAAGCTGGTGACGCGATCGACTTCGTCGCCGATGGCCGTGGACGCGATCAGTCGGCTGGCTTCTACTGGGTTCCAATTCTGACCATGACTGCGACCGACGCTGCAAAAGACGAGAAACTGAAGTGGGAAGCGGACCGCGAGTTCAAAGGTGCATCCGCTCCACCGGCCCCCTACGATGTCTGGGCACAACTGGCTCAGGTGCTGCTTGAGTCCAATGAATTCCTGATTTTGGATTGAGTCGATGGAACAATCGAAATTCGAATCTGCGCTGCCGCTAAACCGTCGCGAACTGCTGTCTCGCACTGGTGTCGGGATCGGAGCCATCGGCTTGGCAAACCTGCTGACAGACACCGGAATGGTGTCGGCCGCAAGTTCGCTGACACCTCAAGGACCCCATTTCGCGCCGAAGGCGCAGCGGATGGTCCATTTGTTCATGAATGGCGGGCCATCTCACATTGATCTGTTCGACCCCAAGCCGCTGCTCAAAAAATTCCACGGGCAACCGATTCCGCGAGACGTCATTGCTGACGCCCGCAACGCTCAGGCAAGCGGAAGTCCCGCTTTCGCTTCAAAATACAAGTTTCAGCCACGAGGCGAATGTGGCATTGAAGTCAGCGAGTTATTGCCGCACCTGAGTGAAATGATCGATGATTTGTGCGTGATTCGGTCGATGCATGCGGACGACATTTCGCATGACGGTGGCATCATGTTCATGAACACCGGTGCCGCCCGCTTCAGTCGCCCCAGCCTTGGATCGTGGATGACGTATGGTCTGGGTGCGGAGAGTCGTAATCTTCCGGGCTTCATCGCGATGTGTCCCGATGGATATCCCCTCAACGAAACGCAAAATTGGCAATCGTCGTTTTTGCCAGGCATTTACCAGGGGACGTTCATCAACAGCAAGCATGAAACGATCGACAAGCTGATCGAAAACATCCGAAACCCACGCTTGACCACCCGGCAGCAACGGGCTCAGTTGGATCTGCTGGGTGAATTGAATCGTCGCCACCAGAAGCACCGCGCTGAAGAAGGACGGCTGGAAGCACGGATTCAAAGTTTCGAACAGGCTTATCGAATGCAGATGGAAGCAACCGATGCATTCGACCTGTCCGCAGAATCCAAGAGTACACTGGAGATGTACGGTCCAGGTCAGCAAGCCCGGCAACTGATCTTCGCCCGCCGACTGCTGGAACGTGGAGTGCGAATGGTTCAGGTCTGGTATGGAGCAGGCTTTCCGTGGGACCATCACGGAGAAATCGAAGAGCGGCTGCCAAAAATGTGTGCTGATGTCGACCGCCCGATCGCCGCATTCCTGCGCGACCTCAAGCAACGTGGTCTGCTCGACGAAACGCTGGTGCTGTGGGGCGGCGAGTTTGGACGAACTCCAACATCCGAATTGCCACACCCGACCACAACACCAGGACGCGATCATAACCGTCATGGATTTACGGTCTGGCTGGCAGGTGGAGGTGTCAAATCGGGCTATGTCCACGGAGCCACCGACGACGCTGGTTTTGCCGCTATTCGTGATAAAGTCCATGTCCACGATCTGCATGCAACAATTCTGCATCAATTCGGCCTGGACCACGAACGACTCACCTACCGTTACGCGGGTCGCGACTTCCGACTGACAGATGTCCACGGCCAGGTTGTCCATGACATCCTCGCCTGAATTGGTTGGTGTTCTACAGCCGTGGTCGTGACATGCTTCATGCCGAAATCAAGACAGACTAGAAACGCATAGCATGCTGAGATCGCGGAGCAAAGACTGGAAAATGGGGATTACCTCTTTCGTTGCCTCTGCGTCCTCGGTTTTATCCGGTAACCAGATGGCCCAACTTGTTTCAGACGTTTTTGCAATGTACCCATCAGCCGGAGCTAGCGTACGGTTTCGATTGGCGAAGGGTAGCGAATCCCAAATGCTGAAGGCGTCCAGAACCGGTTGAGAAACCTTGCCGGCAATGCCGGTTGTGCAGCCATTCTTAAAACCAACAGAGCACACCGACGTCAACTGGGATAAACCTGGCAAGAGATTCGGACAAGGCTGACATTTTCTGGAGAAACCAGAAAAGCGGTCAGGACGACACTCGGCATTCGGTTCACTCAATTCGGCGACGCTGGCCGATTCTTAAATTGGTCTGCCCGCATCCAGGTGATCAGGACAGACGAGGGGCGATCATTCACCTCTGCTCGTAATCCATTCCATTCCCTCTGACCTGTGTTGATCGGCATGAGTTGTGCCGAATTCGGGAGTTCCGCATGAGGTTTCTGCTGCGCCGGATTCAGTCTCTCGATCCACAACAAAAAGCTAACGGAATGGCTCTGGCAGTTGTGGCTTCGACACTCGCCTTTCTTCAGCTCGAATGTTCTCCCCGGCCGGCTGGTGCCGACACGTTTAAGCCGACGCTCGCAAAAGCAGAGCTGAATCTCAAAGCGACGACTCCCGCACAGCCTGAAGACGAAACTCTGACTCCGGAACAAATCTCTGAACGCAATCTCGCCAAGAAGGTCGAGATGCTCAAGAATGGGATCACCTTCCTGGAAAAGACGCCAGACTACACCGCACAGTTCACCAAACGTGAACTCGTGAACGGAACGCTGCTAGAAGAGCAGACCATGGCCATGAAGCTGCGCCACCAGCCATTCAGCATCTATCTGAAATGGATGGACTTCGAAGTCGGTCGCGAAGTCATCTATGTCGACGGTGTCAACGAGGGGCAAATGCTCGTCCACGCTGGCGGTTGGAAATCACGACTCCCCGCAATTCTGATGGCACCCGACTGTACTCTCGCCATGCAGGAAGCTCGGTACCCTGTCACGCGAGCCGGTCTGTTGTCGCTCGCAATGGGGATCGTCGAATACAACGCGAAGGATCTGGAAGTCAAGAACTTTTCAAGCTGTGTGCAACTGGATGACCAGACTGTCGGTGAACGGACTTGTGCCTGCTTCGTATTGGAATACCGAGACCGCGAATCGTCGAAGGACTATCGCAAGTCTGTGACATTGATCGACAAGGAATGGTGTGTTCCGCTGTACATCAAGAACTTCGGTTGGCCGAGCGAAGAGTTCAGCCAGGTCGATGCGGATCTTGATGAAGCAACGCTGATTGAGCACTACACGTATTCAGACGTGAAATTCCGAACCAGCCTGAGTGCCCTCGACTTCGACAACACCAACGAAGATTACAACTTCAAACGCCAGTAATCTGGAATTGATGGTAGAAGGCCGTTTGGCGAATTCGCCAAACGGCCTTTGTCGTTTCCGGTTCGATCTTGTTCTATTCGCCAATATCAACTGTCGCATTCCGAGCGATCAAACGTCATCGTCATGATCACGGTTTCAGTTTGATCCACTTGCCTCCGTGAATCTTGACCTGATGTCCGTTTCCGGATTCGTCCTTGGCCGAATCTCCGTGGCCTTCTTCGAGATTGATCAGGACGAGTGTCCCCTTTTCTTTCACCAAATTTGCTGGCGGCTGGAAGTCTTTCGTATAAAGCACCCCTTGGAAAGTCGCGCGGAGTCGATTCGTCCATGAAATCGCTCTTGCACTGCGCCATCTGGTCCAGGATTCGCGCCGACGTAGAACGGCAGGCCGGACGGCTTCACAGTGGCCAACATTGTTCCTTGTTGCTTCTGCCGGTGTCCGTTGACGTACAAAACGACA
>JBAWWJ010000138.1:0-21425 GCA_037146815.1 Planctomycetota bacterium | reverse complement strand
CAAGGTTAAGCATAGTTCGCTTTTCCTCGCGCCCACTTTTCTTGGGCAAGTCCAACTTCCAATCTCCGTCTCGCACCGCGCCTCCGGGAGCACCACCCTGATTTCCGTAATGTGGGTAATGCCAGAACAGTGGTCGGTCAGACAGATTCTCGCCCCGTAACAGAGGGACAAGACTTTTACCATCCACGGAATGATCCTGACGAGTTCCCGCCAGTTGCATGATTGTTGGATAAAGATCGTTGCTGATAATGGGTGTGTCACAAACGCTTCCTGGTTTGGTCAGGCCAGGTGCCCGAATGATCCAGGGGACACGGATTCCACCTTCATACATCCAGCCTTTGCCGGCGCGGAGCGGCAGGTTGGATGTGGGGTGTCCTTCTGACGTGGAAAGTCCGCCGTTGTCGGACGTAAAAATGACGACGGTATTGTCGGCCAATCCGAGACGATCAAGAGCATCCAAAACTTTTCCGACAGCCTGATCCATCGCCTCGACCATTCCGGCGTACACGGCGTGGTCCTGAATCAATCGGACTTGCCGTTCCCGCTCGCGTCCCCAGGCTGGCCCGTCGTGCTTCAACGACTTCGCCTTGGCTTCGTATTTCTGTCGCAGGTCTTCGCGAGACATCAGCGGAGTGTGTACCGAGTAGAAGCAGAAGTATGCCAGAAAAGGCCTCTGCCGATTCTGCTCCATGAATCGAACTGTCTCGGACGCCAGTCTGTCAGGCAGATGTTCGCCGGGTGGGCCATCGGCAAGGCGAGGGTTCCCGTAAGGAGAAAAATATTTGTTGCCACCGTAGGGGCCACCACGATCAATCCCCCCCATGTTGACATCGAAGCCTTGCGATTCGGGCCAGAATCCTTCGGGACCCAAGTGCCACTTTCCGGCGAAAAACGTGGCATAGCCACTCTTTTTCAGCCCCTCGGCAAATGTTGTTTCCTCATGCGGCAGGCGCTCTCGATAAGGGGCGGGAAGCAGTTTCGTCGGTCGGTTCCACTTGTCCGGTTGAGCCGCGCCGATGTAGTCGGTGATGCCAATACGTTGTGGATACTTCCCGCTGATCAGGCTCGCGCGCGTTGGCGAGCAGACGGGACAGGCCGCGTAACCTGATGTGAACCGCATGCCCGTCTCAGCTAGCCGTTGCAAGTGCGGTGTCTCGTAGAAGCAGCCAGGACTATTGGGGCTGATATCCATGTAGCCCAAGTCATCCACGACAAAGCAAACGATGTTCGGTCTGGTCGCCTTGACGGTGTCCGCAGAGTAGGCCTGGTTTGCAGAGTCGCTGGAAAACCAGCCTGCCAAAATGAGCCCGAGGATGACAGAGAAACGCCTGATCATATCGATTCCCACAAGAATTCTATTTCTTTGGAGCCAACTTTACCGTCAGATGATCGATTTCAAATGACATTTTGAGCGGCGAAAAAACGGCTTTGAGGAATTCATCAGCCGTCGCTTTTTCCAATTGCAGATCGATTGTCTGATCGAGATTGATTCCGGCAGCCTCAAGCACTGCAGCGTCATAGGTAAACACGACACTCGACTCTTCCAGTTTCTTCATGACGGCTCGCACGGGAACTCGTTCGAACTTCAACGTAAATGTTCGCTGCCGAAGTGGGGCAGGGTCCTTTTCCACGGGCTTTTTCGGCTTGTTAGGACTCAAAAGTAATGCGATCGCTTCATGGTCTTCAGTTGTCCCCTTGACGACAACTTCCGTCCCTTCCAGACGCACGTCGAGATTCGGAAATTCTTCCTGAATGGCCTTCAAAGCGTCTGCGGCCTTAGATTTGAACCGCGGACGCCGTTCGATGACCACTGTTTTCGGAATTGGCACCAGTTCGATCCCCTTGCCGCCGTCCGTCCACGAGAACGTCAGGTCGAACTGAATCAGGATGATCGAAAGTGCTTCGGCTGCCGTGGCACTCGGAAGTCGGCATCCCGCCCAAAGATCATACGGAACCAGATCCTCACCCTGAATCTTCAACTGGAACTGTTCCGCAACGCGCCGCAGAATGTCGCTCGGCGATTCCAGATCCGCCCAGGCGACCGGGTGCCGTCGATTCAGTTCCGTTCGCCGTTTTTCGGGAATCGGGGTGGATTTGGCCATGAGTTCAGCCGTTCTTAAGTCGATCAGTGTTCGCAACTGGCGCACGGCGGCAGGTGGACCGACATAAACCACATTTTCCGGGATACTGACTTCGGCTTCGACCTTGCGAGCGATCTGCTGAATTCCATCGGTCAGCGACCGATTGACGATATCAAGCGGGACGCGAACTGTGGGATCGATGCGACGATCGAGCAGAATTGCGACCCGGCGTTCCACTGAAAGTTTGTTCAGCAGCTCCCGAAATTCCACATTTGTCCAAGTTCCCGAGGTGGCTTGATCGAGTTCCGTGTGAAACCGGGCCCCCGTCAGAAAATCGACGGGTACGGATTCGCGAGGGGCGGAACCGACCTGTCCCACGGAAAAAAGGGCAAAAAACAACCCGATAATTGTCACCATCGGCAAACCTGTCGGTCAGAAATGGACTGGCGCGGGCATCTCGTAGAATTGACTGCCCGCTGATGCTACCATTCAGACACTGTCAGTCCAATTCTCATCCGCCCGAGTTCCACGAAAGCACTTCAATCATGCTTGCGACTCATGCCGTCGGCATCGACCTGGGAACCACTTACTCGTGTATCGCCTACCTGAATGAGCACGGCGAACCGATCACGATCCCCAACAAAGATGGAGAACTGTCGACGCCGTCGGTCGTTCTGTTCGACGATGACAATGTCGTCGTTGGGACCGAGGCATTACGAAATTCGATCCGGCATCCTGATCGAGTCGTCGTGCATGCCAAGCGGTACATGAACAACCCCGGACATCGCTGGAAAATCGGCGGCAAAAGCTACTCGCCCATTGACATCAGTACGGTGATTCTGAAGTCCATGCTCGATAGTGCTCGGGAAAAAATCGGCGCGATCGACCGGGCCGTTATTACTGTTCCAGCACAATTCAGTGACGTTCAGCGACAGGCGACCGCCGAAGCAGGAAAGCGGGCTGGTTTGAAGCAGGTCGACATCATCAATGAACCTGTCGCCGCAGCGCTCTGCTTCGTCCTGGGAACGGAAGGGATCTGGTTTACGGAACTGGCTACGGCCCAGACGATCATGGTCGTCGACCTCGGGGGTGGTACATTCGACTTGTCGCTGGTCCGCTATCAAAAGAACGAAGTCCGCGTCATTGCCAGCGGCGGCGATCTGCAACTCGGGGGTCTCGACTGGAACCGGGCCTTGGAAGTGGCGATTGCCAAGCAGTTCCAAAAGGAATTTGGCATCGACCCGATGAAGGAGCGCGAGAATGCTCAGGCACTGGCACTGGAAGCTGAGCAGACCAAGCGCAGCCTGTCGGTTCGCCCTAAGGCGGCACTGACATGTGCGGCGGGAAACCAGCGGAAAACGTACCAGGTGGAACTGGAGCAGTTCGAACGCTTGACGCGGGATCTGGTCGATCGGATGGAGGTTCTGACGCTGGACCTGCTCAAAGAAAACAGCATGGGCTGGGCTAAGGTCGATGTCGTTCTGACGACGGGTGGCTCGTCGCGCATGCCAATGGTTCGGTCACTGTTCAAAAAGCTCAGTGGTCGCACGCTGAATACGTCGCTGTCGCCGGATCAATCGATTGCACACGGGGCGACCTATTACGCAGGGATGCTGCTGACCAACAGTACTTTTGCGAAGTCAATCCTCAATCCCACAGCGGCTGCCCGACTGGCTCAGTTCAAACAACAAAGCGCGACAGCCCGTTCGCTGGGGGTCTTGATCCGCGATACAGAGACTCAGACCCGGATTCCGCACTACATTCTTCCAGCAAACACACCCCTGCCGGTTTCGGTCTCGCAGATCTACGGAACGGTATCAAAAAACCAGCGGCGTGTGCATCTGCGAATTGTCGAGAGTGGTACGGCCGCGGATTCCCAATATGTGGAGTTGGGAACGTGTCAGGTCGAACCCCTGCCAGAGAATCTTCCAGAAGGAACAGAGATCGAGGTGACGATTTCGTACGATGAACAGGCCCGAGTTCATGTCGACGCGAAAGTTCTCAAGACCGGGCAGGTTGCACACACGGAAATCGTTCGCCCTGAGAACATGATTGTCAAAGCGCTCAGCGAAGGGGCGGAAGACGCTGAGGAAGCCGCAGAAGTGGCGGTAAAATCGACTCCGGCCGTGACCGCCACTCCGACGGCACGGGCAACGACCATTTCCAAGGAAGCTCCGATTGGTCTCGCCAAACCGGCAACTCCTGTCTCGGGTGCTGCGCCGTCGAAAATTTCTTCGGATGGCCCCAGCAAGCTGAAGTCGTCTGCTCCCTCATCACTCGGTCCGAAACCGATCCCGAAACCAGTCCCAGCCTCCAGGCCGGGGCGTACTGGCTCTTCTGACATCGACGATTCTTCTCAGCCAGTCCCACTGTGCAACAAATGCGGCGAGGTTCTGGATGCTCGCGGGATTTGTACTGCCTGTAAAGGGGCTGCTGCTTCGACGGGGAAGGGGCCGGCGCCAAAACCAGTGCGTCCAGTCAGCTCGAGCAGTTCGACTGGCAAATCAACGATTTCAAAATCAGGATCGATTCCCGTTCCTCCACTTCCAGACGACGATGACATCATCGAACTCGGATCGAAGCCTCAAACGCCTGTTCGCAAGCCGGCAGGATCTCCTGTACCGGGGTCAGGGCTGCCAAAACCAAAGGCAAAAGCTCCTCCGCTTCCCCCGATGGCAGGCATGCCAAAGCCTGGGGGTGCCAGCGGAATTCCAAAACCGGGGGCTGCCAAGCCGGGCGCAAAGCCTGACGCTTCCGGTAAAAAACCGTCGAAATCAGACGATGCCGGTGAAGACGAATTTTGGAACACCGTTGATTCGTAAGTCAGAATTCGGCCGACCTGGCGTCAGTTTTGACTTCCAATTACCAGAGACGTTGTGTCTGATAGTGGCCGCAACCTGTTTCTTCCTGGAGTCTTTCGAAGTTTTCCGACGAAAATCCTGCGCCGGCAGCCCGATTCGGGAATAATTCTTCATTCTGCCGAATCTTCCCTTTGTGATGAGGTCGCAATGGTGGACGGAACGCGCCTTCCAACAACGGACGAACTGATTGAGCAACATTCAGCGTTGCTTTATCGGTACGCGTATCGATTGTCGGGAAACGCGAGCGATGCGGAAGATCTGGTGCAGCAGACATACATGCTGGTTCACCAGCGTTTGCATCAACTGCGGGATACGAAAGCAGCGCGTGGCTGGCTGGTTTCGATTGTCCGCAATGTCTTCCTGAAATCTTTGCGACACCATCAGGTTGGCAGATCACTCGACGACATTGACGAACCGCACGTTGAGGGAACACCCGAGACCCCGATTCATCTCAAACGATTACAAGAAGCGTTACTGGAACTCTCGGAAGAGTTTCGGTCGCCCCTTGTGCTGTACTACTTTGAAGACTTCAGCTATCAGGAGATTGCGACTCAAATGGGCGTCCCGATCGGGACGGTCATGAGTCGTATTTCACGTGGCAAAACGTATTTGAGAAAGCGATTGACGGACGAGGCTGCGAAAGAGCAGGCAGCCAGTTCAGGGACCACCCGGCTCAAGGAAGTGGCGTTTGAGCACTAGTTGACTTCGGCCGGTGTGGCAGGAATTTTGATATTAAAGTCGAGTTCACTTAAACCTCAGCCTGAATTCTTTTGTTTTTTGTGTTACTGAACAGGACCGTTGCCATGGAATGCCGTGAGGCGCAGGCACAACTCGAATTCAAATCGCTCGGCAGGGATGCTGCGAGCGGTTCCGATGTGCAGGCCGCACAGCGTCATCTGGCAGAATGTGAAGCGTGTCATCGAGCGATGGATTTTCAACAGCGATTTGATTCGGAAGTCGGCCGAGCGATGTCCGATATCCCGCTTCCAGCAGGTTTGACGAACCGCTTGCGATCGGCAGTGACTTCAGTGACGCCTCAATCCAGTCTTCAACGTGCCGTTCGAACTCGTCACACATGGCGATGGGTGAGCAGCCTCACATTGGCTTTGCTGCTCCCATTGTTAGGCTGGGCGTGGTTTGGAACTCAACCCGCAGGATTGAACGAGACCAGCGTCCGGCAGCTTGCTGAACTGGAACTGAATAGTTTGCCGACGGATTCGCAATCACCGTTCGCTGTTCCGGCAGGGTGGAATTCCTTGAGGGAAATTCAACTGGAGAGTTCCACGCATCTGGCGTCCGTGAATGGGATTCATGTTCCGCTGCTGGGCTTTCTGGCGCGGGCTGATCGTGGACGACCAAACACTTCGGGATTTCTCCTGCGACTGAACCGCAATCAATGGCAGTCCAAACTCGAGGCAACTTCATTCTCTTCAGCCATGATCCAGTACGATACGTTTGGAACGTGGGTTGTCTGGAGCGAAGGGGACGCGGTATTTGTCTGCGTCATGCACGACGATGCTCATGCGATTCAACGGTTGCAGGATCTTGTTGCGGGAAGCCGCGACTTTTCCTAAATCGGGTGGCATCAACATCCGTCGAAAGACGACGGCGACGTATTCGGGTATCATGGGGAAGTCCTGTTGATCACAGAACTTCTTCCAGTCCAAAGGCCAGATCGTTATGTCAGAACCTTCGCCCGTAGTGGCGACCAACGGTTCACCCGTTCCAGAGCATCTCACATTGCCTTCGTCGACTGTCCCGGCAGGTGTCCCTGTCGATGCGGCGGGGGTGCCGTCAGGAGAGGCATGCCCACCACCACTGGTCTGGCATGAGGTTCTCAATGCATATCGGACGGAAAGTCGCCCCTGGGAACTGGATCGAGGTACGCGTCGACTTGTCGGGCGAGTCTGGGGAGAGGGGCCGACACTATATCTGCTCAACGGATTTGTCGGCACCGCCGAAATGTACGCACTGATGGTGTACCTGTTGCGCGACACGTTTCGCTGCGTGGTCTACGACACTGTCGGAGAACTCGGCTCTCATCGGTTAAAGCCGACAATCAGCGATTATGCCGCCGATCTGATTGCCGCTGCCGATCAACATGGTGATTCGATGATTTGCGTATTTGCCCCCTCGTTTGGTGCCGCAATCGCCATGCAGGCCGCGCTGGATGCGCCGACTCGCATTGGGGGAATGGTATTGCAGCACGGGTTTGCGAGTCGACGGTTGTCGTACTCAGAACGGATGCTGGCCTGGTTTGCCAGAAACAGCCGAAAATCGCTGGCCCAGTTACCATGGCGGCGACGAATTCAGGAGCTGAATCATCGTCGCTGGTTTCCCCCGTTTGACGGAAGTCGATTTGAGTTCCTGGTCGAGTCCACTGGAAAACTTGCGTTGGGTGATCTTGCCCAAAAGGCTCATGCGCTCCACGTAATGAACCTGAGTGACCGGCTTGCGGATGTGAAATGCCCAGTACTGCTGGTGCGCACGGAAGGGCAGGGGCAATTGGAAACGACCGGGCATGAAGTCTTGGAAAAGGGACTTCCCAACGCACGAACGGAATGGTTGCATTCAACGGGCCTGCATCCGTATTTGACGCACCCTCACCGATTGGCCAAGATCCTGAGGGGATTGAAGCCAGAGTAAAACGCAGTGTCAGCCTCGTAAGGCAACGGATACAAGACGCGACGAATGACGTCCGCACCGGGTAGTAGGGACAATACCGTCACAAGCACTTTCGCCAGTGTTGCGATCAATGGACAACATAATATCGCGAGGCATCGTGGAGTGCGTGACTGAATAATTTACTTGAAGTGGCACACGTCTGTTTCATTTCTTGGCGTCGTATTCCTCACCCCATTCGATGCAGGCATGCGGCCCTGTTCCCCAAGGGACGTCGTCGTACCACGCGGCGGGGCCTGGTTTTTCTGTACGGAATTCGATGTGTGTTTCGCGGGGGCCAAATGAAGGTTGGCCTGGCCCCCATTTTCCCAGATAGCGCAGCGGTCGGTTTCTCTCATCGCGCCACTCTTTACTCTCTTCGCGACGCCACGCGGAAAGCCAGAAGTTACGGTTCCCTCCTTGCCCGATCAGGAAGGCCTCTTCTTCGGGTGATGAAATCGTCAGCAAACGGCCCTGCAATCGAACCGCCATCGCAAGAGCCTCTGGATACGACATCCTTGTGTCACTGAAAAGATAGTATCGACCTTTCCAGTTCAGACATTTTGCTGCGACCTCCTTGGGTGGGGTCAATGCGATCTGCGTGATGGAGTTTTTCCAGTCATTTCCCAATTCGGTCGATTCCGATCCTGGTTTGAAACGGATTTCAAATTTGTGAATCACCATCGGATTGACCCACTTCATCAGGCCGATTGCCTGAGGACACGGGATTGAATGAGCGGGGCTAAGTTGTGACGACTTGCCCTGCCACGATGTCAGTCGTTGGTCATCGAGACGTGCTTCGATTGCCGCAGCATCACCATCGGTGGCGACGTCAATTAGCAGTCGATGGCGTTGATTGGCCGGAGGAATACTTGGACGAACGATTGCCCGGCTCGAAGGTTCCATCTCTAAAATGGCTTTTCCATCAATTTTCTCAAGGCCGCTGACATTGCCAGAATTGATGGTGATTCCGCAACTCGCGAGACCAACGGGAAAGATCACTTTGATGCCATCGTCAGTCGTGCGGTTGGTGAATTCGCAGATGATTTCATATCCGCCTCGCACGACAACGGGAAACATCACAAGATCATGGCTATTTCCAACAGCAATCAACTCTCCGTTCTGTCGTTGCCACGTCCCGCGCATGGCGTGTTCAGGAAGATTGAGCAGTTTGACCAGATCGATCGATTTGCCGATCGGAAATCTCTTTTCCTTGGCAGGCTTTGGCGACTCAGGTTCTTTCGAGCGAGTCGTCGATCGGGATGCACCTTCTTGGCCTGGCGTAAGTTCTTCAAGCCTTTTTGCGATGCGTGCCTTGATCAGTGGACTCTTCGCATTCGGTTCGTATTGGCCGTACCATGACGCCGCACGGCGTTGAGCGGCCAGCTTCGCTTCACCTGTGACCGATAGCGAGACGTCCCACCATGCGTCTCCACATGTCAATTGAGATTCGATGTCAGCCGACGCTTTTTGCTCAGAAATAGCCGCCGATTTCCACTTGGAGTCGCTGCAGAGAGCCAGTTTTGGCAGGGCTTGTTCCCAATCATCCTCATAAATCGCCAGCCATAGGCCCACACTCAGATTTGCTTTCGAATCGTCTGGTTTGTCGGCGAGCGTTTTCAATGCCTGAGTCTGGGCTGTGAAAGCTTGTTCGCGTTCGCGCACGACGATTCGCTGTTCAATCGCAGCTTTCGACAGCTTGGCCGCACCGACACGTTTGGAATGTCGCTCGGCAGTTTCCAGCAATTCGATCGATGATCGAAAGCGGTTCTCACTGGCCGCCCGCCCGGCCGTTTCCAGAACTTCCTTGACAGCGGGTTCGATTGCCGAAGGTGACTTGCAACCGACCAGGTATTCCGTGATCAGCCTGCTCCGCTCGACATCAGCATCCACTTGAAATGTAGAGACGAATTGATCGACCGCTGTCAGGAAAGTCGTAAAATCTCCCGCTTCGCGGAGCAGCGGCAATGCGGTTGTCAGGACGACGTACAGTTCATCAGCGGTTGTAGCCGTATCTTTGGCCATTTCCATCAATCGCTGCGCCGCCTGCTGCTTTTTGGCTGCTGAATTGGCTTTCGGCAAGTCAATTGTTTCATCCAGGAGCTTGCGTATCTCAGTTCGACGCGCAGGTGATGGAACCGGTGACTTCGTACTTGTGTCTTGTGCAGACGCAACGAGCACCCAGATTCCACAATAAAGAATTCCTGAAGTCCACCAGGCGACGATGCGCAGACTGCCGTGAAGTTCAATCATCCAGTGCTCGCTGACTTCATTATCAAGAACTCATTCATTACACGGAATCGTTTATACAGAAGTTGAAACCCAATTCAAGGAAATGTCGGGAAACGACGTGGGCCAATGCCTTTTTGAAGCTGGGCAGGATGTCAGGTGGGACCAATGGCGCTTCGCCGGCCCACCATCAATTCTCGACGTTTCCTTATGGTAGGCCGGCGCTGGAAGCGAGCTGGTCCCACCCGAATTTTGTGATGTGCTCGCTTCGGCCATGTGTCCAGCACGACAGGGTGGCGGAGATAGTCGTGGTTCGCTCCGCGAACCACCGCCGCATTTCAACATTCCAACGCAATGTGCCCAGGATGCCCAGGTAGAAGTCTGTCAGCCAAGAAGCGTTGGTTCGCGGAGCGAACCACGACTATCTCGCATCACTTCGGAAGCCAATTCCCGCAGAGAGGCATTCCGTGGCACGGGCTTCCAGCCCGTGTCTTCAACATACTTTTCAATTCATGCTTCTCGAGAGCGTTTTCCCGTTCCTGATTAAAGATCGTGTCACTTGGCTTGGGGGCGGCATGGGCTTCCAGCCCATGCCACAAACTACGCGGCGCGACGTAGCGGTTACACGTGTGATCGTTACAGCAAAGAACGTCTACTTGGCTGGCTTGGTCTTCTGCTTCGTCACGTCGCTGCTGAATTTCTTGTAGACCGAATCGTACTTCTTCGGAACAGTCGCTCGGCGGGCATCGATCTGCTGGACGTCGCGTGTTGGTGAGTTTTCGCCGCTGCGGACTGCTCCCTTACGGTTCAGATCCATGCTCTTCAGCATTTCTTCGAATTGGGCTCGTCGCGATTGGGACTCGGGGGTTTCATTGCCGGATTTTGATTCCTGAAGACCTTTGCTGATCCGTTCGTAGAACGCTCGCGTTTGTTCTTCGGTCCAGCCGAGTTTTTCCAACAGTGCGGGATCGACGGTCCCTCGTTCCAAGTCCTTTTCTAGCTGCTTCAGAACCAGTTCGGTCGCCTGACGGTTGAACTCCAGATTCGCTTCTTCGCCATCGTCCACTGAGGAACCTGAAGCTCCGTTTCCGGGGGCGCCGTCAGGATCTGCCGGACCGCGAGGTCCCTGCTTCCCAGGGCCGTTTCCACCTTGAGGATTGTTTCCGCCTTGCCCTCCTGCACCACCTTGGCCTGGCTTACCACCCTCCTTCGGCTTGCCTCCAGTCTCTTTGCCCCCTTTTCCATCTGCTGCCTGTTTGCCTGGCTCACCACCCTGAGACTTGTTCGAGGGCTCCTTGGAGTCAGAGTTTTCTCCGCCGGGGGTCTTCTCGCCCCCGTCTTGCTTTTCGCCCCCTTGAGACTTCCCTTCGGGTTTTTCACCGGTGCCTTTCTGGCCCGTACCAGGTTTGCTCGATGGCTTCTCGCCGCCAGGCTTCTTTTCTCCGCCGGTTCCTTCTTCGCCCGAACCAGACTGCTTTGAATTCGATGAATCCTTGTCGTTGGTTTTCTTTCCAGGTTGCTGTTCGCCGGGGCGTTCGGTTTCCGAGCCCTCACCCGAATTGGGGCTGCTTGGCTTACCACTCTTGTCTTCTTTGGAACTCCCTCCCTCACCGCCGCTGCCATTCTTTGACCGTTGATCCTTCTGGCCGGGGCCTTTCAATTCTTCATCTTTTGCATTCGGATCTCCGGGCCGTGCGTCTGGCTTCTTGTTGGAACCTTGTCCTGGCTTTCCTTCGGTATCCTGTTCCTGCTTGATCTTTTCTTGTCCCTGCTCGGTTGGCTTGGTGTTCTTCACCTTGGTGTCAGACGGCGTCTTGGCAGGATTGTTGGGGTCATTGGCTTTTGATTCACTTGGACGAATTTCGGGCTTTTCATTGGGATCTCGGTTGAGATCGCCAGGATTCTTCGACTGAGTTGGATCGGCCTTCGGATCACGGTTTGGCTTCGCTGGTCCCTTTTCGTCGCCGTTCGCCTTCTTTTGTTGAGCGTCCGCAGAATCTTCGGCGGGCATCTCGGTGTCCGTTCCGTTGGCGTTCTTTTCGGGCCCCGTCTTATCTGGACCCGTCTTCATGGGCGACGTGCCATCGGAATTCGTAGCCTCGCCTGGTTTTTCGTTCCCCGTTGGCTTTCCTTGCGTCTTGTTCTTTGATGGTTTGGCGGGCTTTTCAGACTCAGTGGGATCTTTTTCGTTTGCCCCCGGCTTGTTCTCGGGCATATCTCCTTCGCCCCCAGTTCCGTCAGGAGTCTTGGTCTTGGGATTGGTCTTTTCCTGACCCGCACCAGTGTTCTTTTCGGGCTTGGTACCTGGTGCTATCTTTTCTTCTGCCCCACCTGTTTGATCAGGCGAACCGGGTTTAGGCGTCGATCCCGGGGCGTTATCGGTCTTGTCTTCGCTGGATGCTGGCTTGGTATCAGTCCCGTTCTTGCCAGGTCCGTTCTTCATCGGATCGGGCGTCTTGGAGCCTTGTTTCTTGGGGTCCGCTTCGTTCGGCTTCGTACCACTGGAGGGATCAGCGGCAGGATCGTCCTTCATAGGATCCGTTGGATTGGGATCACCTGTTTTCTTCTTCTTCTGGGCAGGATCGGTCCTGCCACCCGGTTCGGTCTCTTCAGACTTCGGATCAGATGCCTCACTCGGCTTTTTGGGGCCAGATTTTGGCTCTGTCTTTGGATCGTTGCCGTTCTCTGGCTGCTCTGACTTCGAATCGGATCCGTTCGCCGTGTCATTCGGGTCCGATTGCTCCGGCTTGGGCCGCTTCTTGTCGATGCTTTCCTTGTACTGCTCGATGAATTTCTTCAGCGCGTTCGGATCGTCATCACCATTTGGACTGAGCTTTTCAGATGCTCCCTCTTTGCCATTCTCAGGTGAATTTCCATCTGCCGATTTTTTCTCGCTTCCTGTCTTTCCTTTGCCCGCTTCGTTCTTCCCGTCGCTCTTGCCTTGTTGACCTGGATTCGTTTGATCCTGCTTCCCTTCTTCAGTCTTGTTTTCCGAATTTTCCTTCGGTGGGTCTTGAGGCTTTGTTGCAGGATCGTTGCGGTCTTCGCCCGGCTTACCTTCTTTCGGAGGCTGTTGTTCTGGACGTTCCCCATTCTGGTCACGCTTGGCCTCTTCGAGCTTCTCATCCCGCTTGACGCGATCTTCCGCCAGCTTCTGCTGAACTTCACGATCTGTCAGTCGTTCCACGATTTTCAGTTTGATTCCTGGTGTGACCGTGGAATTCGGACGAGGCTGCTTGTTATCAAATGCCTGCACATGAAATTCGACGACGTCGCCAGCTTTCAGAACCAGTCGGTCGAGATTCAAATCGTGCTTCAGCAATACCCGTTGTTGACGTCCGTCTGACAACGGCTCTTTGCTGATCGGCTGGCCGTTCTTCTTGATATGCAGGTTGATGTGACTCAGTTCGAAGTCGGGGTCGCGAGCTTCAATCAACAGCGGAATGATCGCGTTGGCGGCGACTTCCATGTCTCGGACAGGTTCCAGCATCGCGACTTCCGGTGGCAGATCAGGCCGGATGTTCAGCGAATATTGAGTCGGCTTCGGGTCCGTCATGCCTGCATCGGTCTTACATTCGATTTCGTAGACCTTGGCAAATCGACCATCCGACCGGAAGGCAAGTTTCCAGGTTGCCGTCAGCTTCAATCCGTCGCTGGAGACGGACATGGATTCTTCTTCGTGGTTCAATTCGGAAGTCGGCTCGTCGCGGAATTTGATGGTCGCGGACTTCACCGGAATATTCATGTGGGCAAAAACGGTAACTGTTGTCCCTTCCCACGCTTCGATGTTTCCGCCGGCCTGTTCGGTCGGCTCCAGCTTCGTATACGGTTCAAATCGATAGGCGATCTTGTCGACATTGGCCGAGGGGGGCTGGTTGACGGTGACGGTATAGGTCTGGGAAACGGCATCGCCCGCTCGAACGACGAATGTCGTGTCCTGCAGAAGTCCCAATCCATTTTCACCCAGCAGAGTCCCGACGAAGCGTGTCGGAGTTTCAGGCTGCATGGTGACCGGTTCGTTCCGAAACTTTCCGTCGGCGGTCGTAAATTCCAGCCAGACTTTCTCGGGAACTTCGCCCGCGATATCGGCCTTGATTTCAACCGGTTGGCGAGCCATCACAGTGATGTTGCCCGGTTCCACCTTCAGAATCTCTGTTCGAGTCGCCACGCCGACTTCTGCGGCGGGAAACAAGCTGCGCCAGATCGAATTGGAAATCTTCTTCGGTGAGAAGAGGGCATACAGGCAGAAGAGCAACACGACGGCCAGCAGGGCATAGGCCATGCGCATCAGGGGGCGATGGTCGATTGCCTGAGTGACATCGATCTTCTGAAGTTGAACCGCTGCATTCTTTTCGAGGGCTCGCAGGATGGCAGGGTTCACTTCGCGACCGGCCGCACGCAGGTCGACCAGATTCAGCAGGTTGCTGCGCAGCTCCGGGTCCGCCGCTTCAATCTCGCGGGCGGCAAACAGCTTGTTGACGGTCCGCAAGTAGGGAATGCCAACCTTCCACGTCAGCCAGGCCGCCGTCATGACAAGCAGTGTCACGAGCAGAGTCCAGCGCAGGCCAATGCCGAAACCGCCGGGGATGATCCACTGATCGAAAACGATGAACGTCAGCAGGTAACCAAGAAACATCGTGGCGACACCGGCTGCCGCGATCAGGATGTCAGTGGTTTTGATGGAAGCTCCCGTTTTCTGGAGCTTCAGCTCAACGTACTCGTCAAAATCGAGATATCGTGAAGAATTGGAAGAACCGGGAGTCAGACTCGACATAATGAATTGTCCTGAATTTCTCGCTCAAGCGGAGCCATAAGTCCAAGCCCCGCAATGAACGCAGCGGACGCGTCACTCAAATTACCAACGATACCATACCCATAAATCGACGCCCCGTCAGCAAGAAATGTTCCCAATTTCTACCTGAGGTTCGAACTATCTGTCTGAAGTTTGGCGGCCGGACGGACCATTCCGTCTGGAAAATGTTTTGGGCGAGTTTGCCGCTTGCGGGAACTTTCGCGACACTTGGACGTCACATCCGGATGAGCCGGAGTAGGTTACTCAAACAAATCTCGCCCTTGCCTTGGGCTACAACTTGCTAAACTTCGCCTTGCGACAGGAGTTACAGATGCGCCGTGTCATGCCCTGGGGAGCCGTCATCTTGGCGATTTCGTCGATTGGTTGGGGTGGAGAAATTGAATTTGTCGAGGATTTTTCTCTGGCACCAGATCGGGCAGTCGTCCTCAAGCAACTGATCCCGGGGACTGAGGATTATTATTACTACCACGCTCTCCATTTCCTGAACACGGAGCAGTTCGACAAAGTTCGCGAACTGACAACTCCCTGGCACCAGCGTCACGGGCAAACTGGTCGCCTGACCGAAATTCAGACCCGGCTGGCGCTGTTGAGCTACGAAAAGCAGCCCAACGAATCGCTCAATTACCTGCGCCAGCGGCTGAATCTCAATTACCCTCATCAGCGTGAGCAACTCGGGGTTGAACCCAACTTCCCGATCCTGCTCGATCCAAAGTCTGTCTCACGTGACGAATACCTGAAGCGGGCCGACGGTCACTCGGTTGATAACCTCGATGCATTTGAAGACTCAGCCCTCGACTGGCTGGCCAGCGCGGCGATGAACCCAAATCGTCGCCGACAGTTTGTCTCCCGTATCCAGCGGCCGGACTACGACACCCTCGTGAAACTGGTGGCAGATGATCTGAATCATCCCAATTCCGGCGGATTCGGTTCACTCGGCATTCATCGGCAGTTACTCCTTTCGCAACTGGAAGAATTGCTGAAGCCGAAGGGGGACCTGCTCAATCAGCAGCAATTCGTGAATGCCTACCTGACCAAGCTGCAGCCGAACGTTGAAGAAAACTGGCGACACAATCCCGCCGCACTCGAAGCCTACCTGAATCGCCTGACCACTTTTGCCAACCGACTGGCCCCGGTTCACAACTCATTGAAGGCACACGTCCTTTATCATCGGCTGGTGCTCAGTCAACTGCGCGGTCAGTACGACAAGAATCTGCTGATCGAATACCTGAAGCTCCCTCGCCCGGTCGGATACGTTTCGAAGGTGATGCAGGAATCGGAAGAGATGAAGCGATTCGCGTGCGATCTGAACGCGAATTTCGGAGCTGCATTGCTGCCGCCGATTGGGAACGACGAACCACTGGTTCGGCGCTACCTGGCTCAGTTGCTTGTTGATGCTGCCAGCACGAAGGAATTCGAACCGTACATCAATGATGTCTATCTGCGGCACCTGTTTGCCGAAACGAAAATTGTCAACGGGTTGGGTGAACCCGAACAATGGGCGTCGATGCTTCCGCCTGAATTATTCCAGGCCCTCAAGGAACGGATTGAAATCGACTTTGCGGCGACGAACAAGACGCAGTTCACGCCGGATGAAGCCGTCAAGCTGGACGTGAGCGTCAAGAACGTCAGCACATTGATTGTCAAAGTTTTTGAGATCAACACTCGCAACTACTATCGCGAACAACTGAAAGAGATCGACACCGACGTCAATCTGGACGGTCTGGTCGCGAATGTTGAGCAGACGTACACGTACAATGAAGCCCCGCTGCGTCGCGTGGCTCGGAAGTTCGAGTTTCCGCAGTTGAGCAAACCGGGCGTCTATGTTGTCGACTTCATCGGCAACGGACGCAGCAGCCGGGCACTGATTCGTAAGGGGCGACTGCGACATCTGGTTCGAACGGGCAGTGCAGGCCAGGTCTTTGCAATTCTGGATGAGCAAAACAAGCAGGTCAAAGACGCATCGATCTGGCTGGCGGGCCACGAATACACTTCTTCCGAAAGCGGGACAATCACCGTTCCATTCAGCAATGCTCCGGGACCTCAACCGATTGTCATTTCACGTGGCGAATTTTCGTCGCTCGATTCGTTTGTGCACGAGAGTGAGAATTATGGTCTCACTGCAGGAATTTATGTGGATCGCGAATCGCTTCTGAAACGGAAAGCGGCCGAAGTTGTCATCCGCCCGAGTCTCACCCTGAATGGGAATCCGTCGTCTCTCAAGTTGCTGTCTGATGTGAAGCTGGTCATTACCTCAACAGATCTGGACGGCATCGCATCCGCCCAGGAAATCGCAGATTTTGCTCTGTTTGAAGATCGCGAATCGACTCACGAATTCACCGTCCCCGCGCGCCTCGCTTCGATTTCGTTCACGCTGACGGCACAGGTCAAGAAACTGTCTGCTGGGGGACAAAAGATCCCGTTGGCAGTCAGCGAATCATACACGCTGAACGAGATTGATCGAACCGAAAAGACGGAAGATCTGCATCTGATCAAGACTGCAGCAGGCTATTTGATCGAACTGCGAGGCAAAACGGGCGAAACGCGTGCATCGAGGCCAGTGAATCTGTCGGTCAAGCATCGCGACTTCCGGCATCCACTGAACGTCACATTGAAGACAGATCCTGCCGGCCGGATTCTTCTGGGGGCATTGACCGACATCGCATTGATCACGGCATCCGGTCCGCAGGGAACGTCACACTCATGGCATCTGCCAATGGATGCGCATACCTATTCACAGACTCTGCACGGCAAAGTGGGCGAACCGATCACTCTCCCCTATCTGCCACGCGTGGCTGGAAACGCCAAGGTCGAACGGAGTGAATTGTCGCTGCTGGAACTGCGTGGCGATGTTTATGTTGCCGATCGGTTCGAAAATCTTTCGATTCGGGCAGGACTGGTCGTGATCGACAAACTGCCGGCCGGGGATTACGAATTGCTGTTGAAATCGACCGGGAATCGGCTGCGAATCCGGTTGACCGAAGGGGGACGGCTGGGGCGATACATTGTTGGTTCGACACGCCAGTTGGAGACTCCATCGCTGGCGCCCGTCCAGATCGAATCGATCACGTCTGCGAATGGCAAGCTGACCGTCAAGCTGCAGAACGCATCGAAGTTTACGCGAGTCCACGTCTTCGCGACCCGTTTTGTTCCTGAGTATTCCGCCTACGGCCATTTGAGCCGAGTACGCGCCGCCGAACCGTATCTGTTTTCGCAGTCGCCCGCAGAGTCGGTCTATCTGACGGGACGCAATATCGGCGACGAATACCGCTACATCATCGATCGAAAGTATGCCAGCAAGTTCCCCGGTAATATGCTGGACCGTCCCTCCTTGCTGCTCAATCCGTGGGCGGTGCGTGAGACTCAGACAGGCGAACAACTGGCAAGGGGTGGCGATCGATTTGGCGCGGCTGGCAGTAAATCAGGGAGCGACGCTCAGCGAGCACCTGCCGAGGCGGCGTCTGGTGAAGTTGCCGGCGGACATTTTGCGAACCTGGATTTCCTCGGTGAAACCACGGCGTCCCTGCTGAACCTGGTCCCGGATGACAAGGGCTTGATTGAAATCAAGAACGAAGCGATTGGCAGCCATCAGCATCTGCAGGTTGTCGCCGTTGATCCACTCAACACCACCAGTCGCAGTGTTGCCCTGGAAGAACCAGCCTTGAAGCTGCTCGACCTGCGACTGCTGACGGGATTGGATCCCAAGCTGCATTTCACGCAGCAGAAGCTGATTACGATTGTTCCAGGCGGGCAGCCGTTCGTGCTGGGGGATGTGACAACCTCAAAGTATGAAGTCTACGACAGTCTGCCACGTGTCTATGGGCTGTATGCCACTTTGAATCGCGACCCGAAGCTGGTCGAATTCGCGTTTATCATGAACTGGCCGACGTTGAAGCCGGAAGAAAAACGAACTCTCTACTCTAAGCATGCCAGCCATGAACTGAGTTTCTTCCTGTCGCGTAAGGATCCCGAATTCTTCAATGCAGTGATCAAGCCATACCTGGCGAACAAGAAGGATCAGACCTTCATGGATCACTATCTGCTGGGGCATGACCTTTCCGCATACCTGCTGCCATGGAATCATGAGCAATTGAATGTTGCTGAGCGAGTCCTGCTGGCTCAGCGAATCCAGGACGAACGTCCGAAGACGGCTCGCCATATCGCCGACCTGCAGTCGCTGCTGCCACCCAATATTGATGGCTTCATTCGGCTGTTCGATACGTCTGTCCAGCGTAGCGCCCTGGAGCGGGGTGATCGGTTTGGGACCGCAGCCATCGCGGATCAGGACCGTCTTCTGTCATTGCAGCTTCCTGCAGGAGCGGCCGCTGCGGCACCTGCCCCTCCAATGGCCATGGCCGCAAAGCCAGCGGCGAAGTTTATGGAACCGGAACAGGCGGCACGCAAAAAAGTGGCCGAAAAAGCCAAGCAGGATGTCAGTGCGAAGGATGGCAAAGGAGACCTGAAAGGGTTACGTCGCATGGCTGAACGTGACGGGACTGACAAGAACGCAGCGATGGATGAAAAGAAGCTGCAAGAAGAAGTCTTCTACGAACGAGCAGAGTCCGAGCAGTTACGAGCCCTTTATCGAAAGCTGGAAAAGACGTGGGAGTGGGCAGAAAACAATTATCATCACCTGACAATTGATCAGCAGCATGCCGGGCTGATTACGGTAAATGCATTCTGGAAGGACTACGCTCAGCACGATCCTGCGACTCCGTTCCTGTCACGAAACCTGGCCGAAGCGTCTCGTAATTTCCCCGAAATGCTGATGGCACTCGCCGTTCTTGATCTGCCGTTTGAATCGGCAAAGCACGAATCGAAAGTGGAAGGGACCAAGCTGACTCTGACCCCAGCGAATTCTCTCGTGGTGTTCCATGAAGAGATTCGCAGCGTGCCAGCAGCACCCGTTCAGGCAGGTGGCGTTCTGGTCAGCCAGAATTTCTTCCGCCACGGGGATCGGACTCGCCAGGAAAATGGCGAAACGATCGACAAGTACGTGGTTGACGAATTCCTTGTGCACACGGTCTATGGTTGCCAGGTGGTCATCACCAATCCAACATCATCGCGTCAGAAGATTAACGTCCTGCTGCAGATTCCACAGGGAGCCATTCCTGTTCTGAACAGCCAGGCGACTCGTACGATTTACCTGAATCTTGAGCCCTATCACACGCAAACGGTGGACTATCACTTCTACTTCCCCACAGCAGGGCAGGTGGCTCACTTCCCGGTTCACGTGGCTCGGAACGAAGCTCTGATCGCCACGGCGACTCCGGTCACCTTAAACGTTGTCGAAAAGCCGACAAAAATCGATACCGGTTCGTGGGACTATATTTCCCAGCACGGATCGAACGACGATGTGCTTGCGTTCATCGACAAGAACAACATCAACGGCCTAAATCTTGATAAAGTCGCTTGGCGCATGAACGATGCAGCGGTATTTGATGCCGTTACCAGGAAGCTGGCCTCCCGGCATGTCTACAGCCACACGCTCTGGTCGTATGCGCTGAAACACAATGTTGCAGCGGCAGGACGCGAATTCCTGCAGCACGTTGATCAGATCGTCAACGAATGTGGCGGCCGATTAAACAGTCCGCTGTTGACAGTGGATCTCGTGAAACGCCGGATTTACGAACATCTGGAATACAAGCCGCTGGTGAATGCCCGAGCACATGCCCTCGGCAAACGTCGCCAGATCGTCAATGACCGGCAGCACTATCAGTACCACCGGCTGCTGCGTGAACTGAGCTATCAACGACAGTTGGATGACACCGACCTGCTGGCGGTGACGTATCACCTGCTGCTGCAGGATCGGCTGGAAGAAGCACAAGCGGTCTTTACCCGCGTCAATCCTGAGAAGGTCACCACGCGACTGCAGTATGACTACTGTGCGGCGTATCTCGACTTCTTCACCGAGGCACATGCCAAGGCCCGAGCCATTGCCGCGAAGTATGTCGATCATCCGGTTGATCGCTGGAGAAGCACATTTGCTGCGATTACGGCTCAACTGGACGAAGCCGAAGGTAAGGATGCTGCCGGTAAGGTTGTGAATCCAGATGATCGGAACCAGCAGCAGGGAGCCTTGGCAGCAACCGAGCCGTCATTTGATTTCACGGTTGAGGCGAAGCAGATCAATCTGAACTTCCAGAATCTGAAGAAGGCTCGCATCAACTTCTATGAAATGGATGTGGAACTGCTGTTCAGCCGCAATCCATTCGTCCAGCAGTTCAGCGGTCAGTTCAGTTCGATCAAGCCGAACTTGTCCCAGGAAGTAACGCTGGAGGCTGCGGCAGGAAAGGCCGGAGGAACCAAGGCGATTCCGTTACCACCGGCTCTGCACAACAAAAACGTTCTGGTGGAAATTGTGGCGGAAGGTCAGACCCGGTCTCAGGCCTACTACTCACACTCCTTGGCTGTTCAGGTGATCGAGAACTACGGACAAGTGAAGGTGACTCATCAGGCAACGGGCAAGCCGGTCGCGAAGGCATACGTCAAGGTGTACGCTCAGGCTGGAAACGGGCAGATCAAGTTCTACAAGGATGGTTACACGGACCTGCGAGGCCGCTTCGACTACGCGTCGTTGAGCACAAACGACCTGGATCAGGCAATCAAGTTCTCGATCCTGATCATGTCCGAAGCCAACGGAGCCTTGGTTCGGGAGGCAACACCACCCAAGCAGTAGAGGTTCCAGACGAGCGTTTGGGACACACGGTTTGAAATTTGGAGTTCATGGGTGGCCCGGCTTGCTTCTCTTTAGACCGGGCACAAGGGTAACAGGTGTTCGGG
>JBAWWJ010000137.1:0-21492 GCA_037146815.1 Planctomycetota bacterium | reverse complement strand
CGAGTCGAGCCGGGCGAGGACTTCATCGCGGCAGCAAAGCGTGAGACGCTGGAAGAAGCGGGGATTCCGATTGAGGTCACGGGAATCGTAAGAATTGAGCATACTCCGATTCCACAGGGGACCCGGATGCGACTGATTGTCACCGCCAGGCCGATCAACGATTCTCCGCCAAAGTCGATTGCAGACGAAGAGTCACTTGAGGCACGCTGGTTTACCTTCCACGAGCTCCATCATCTGGCCCTACGTGGCGACGACGTTCTCGCGGTCTTCGACTATCTCGAACAGGGGGGAGAAGTGGCCCCACTTACGATTCTTTCTCGTGAAGGGAAACCGTTCTGCTGATGGTTTCAGCAATCAATCGTCCCGGTTCGCTAACCCATGTGGCCCCGCAGACTCGGTGCGAACTTCGCAACTGCGTTCACAGAAGTGTGCCTTCTGGGTTCTCATCTGGCGAATTGGTTTCTACACTGCATCGACTTGTCAGGATGGCTGGCAATTGTGAGCAGTTGAGCAAGACTGCTTTGTCATTTTCAACCCGTAATTTCTTGATTCAACCATGCCTCGATACGACGCCAAGCGCATTGAACCCAAGTGGCAGGCCTACTGGGATCAGCATCAGACATTCCTCGTCGATTCCTTCGACGCTGCCAAACCGAAGATGTATGTCCTCGACATGTTCCCATACCCTTCGGGAGCAGGACTGCATGTCGGACATCCCGAAGGCTACACGGCGACTGATATCATCTGTCGTTACAGCCGGATGCTCGGCAAACAGGTCCTGCATCCGATGGGCTGGGATGCGTTTGGGCTTCCTGCGGAAGAATATGCCATCAAGACGGGGACTCATCCGGCAGTCACCACGGGCAAGAATATCGCAACATTCAAACGGCAACTGAAGATGCTCGGTTTCAGTTATGACTGGAGCCGTGAATTTGCCACCACCGATCCCGACTACTATCGCTGGACGCAATGGATTTTCCTGCAGATCTTCGATACCTGGTACGATCCTGCGTTGGTCTGGACGGGCCCTGATGGCGTCACCCGCAAAGGAAAAGGCCGGCCGATCAGCGAGTTGCCGATTCCTTCAGAGATCGCTTCCCAAGGAGAATCGGCTGTCCGGCGCTATCAGGACAAGCATCGGCTGGCCTACCAGCATGAGGCCCCCGTGAACTGGTGCCCTGCGCTGGGAACCGTGCTCGCCAATGAAGAAATTATTGACGGGAAAAGTGAACGGGGTGGACATCCTGTCGAGAGAGTTCCACTGCGACAATGGCTGCTGCGGATCACTTCGTATGGCGATCGCCTCGCTGATGAACTCGAACCTCTGAACTGGCCCGAATCCATCAAGCTGATGCAGCGCAACTGGATCGGCCGCAGTGAAGGTGCGGAAGTCGACTTCTATCTTGCGCCAGCGGGAGCCGATCCGAAAGCGTCGTTCGAAGCCTGGAAAAAGGAACGCGCGGGATCTGGGTATCCGGCAGAGCCCAACAGCGACGTCTTGCGAATCTATACGACTCGCCCGGACACGTTGTTTGGTGCGACTTACATGGTTCTGTCACCCGAACATCCTGCCGTTGATCGGCTGACGACACCGTCACAACGCGGTGCCGTCGACGCCTATCGTCATCAGGCTACGATGAAAAGCGACCTCGATCGAACCGATCTCGCCAAAGACAAGGCGGGCGTGTTCACGGGCGGCTACGCGATCAACCCTGTGAACGGCCAACCTGTTCCCGTCTGGATCGCAGACTACGTGCTGATCAGTTACGGAACCGGGGCCATCATGGCTGTTCCAGCTCACGACTTGCGTGACTGGGAATTCGCCGTCAAATTCCTGATCCCGATTATTCCCGTCGTGCAACCACCCGCCAGCTACCAGCCGTCCAAGGACGAACTTGCCCTGCAGATCACTGCGGAAGCAGGGCCCACCGGGCCAGTCTGCCCGATGATCAGCGAAGGGACCGCGATCAATTCCGAGCGATTCAATGGATTGCCAACCCAGGAATTCAAATCGCAAATCACGGCCGAATTGAACGCAAACGGACTCGGGAAAAAGGCGATCAATTATCGCCTGCGCGACTGGCTCTTCTCACGTCAGCGCTATTGGGGCGAGCCATTCCCGATCTGGCACGAATTGGATGCCAGCGGCGAACCAACGGGACTGATGCGAACAGATGCGGCTGCCAGCCTGCCGGTACTGCTGCCTGAACTCGCAGAATTCAAGCCGACGGGAACCCCTGACCCGATGTTGTCCAAGGCGCCGGCCGATTGGTTGTACAAAACCGCGCCCGATGGTGTGCGGCTGAAGCGTGAAACCAACACGATGCCTCAATGGGCCGGATCGTGCTGGTATTATCTCCGCTTTGCAGATCCCAAGAACGCTGAAAGCTTCATTGCCCCGGGTGTCGAAAAGAACTGGCTGCCCGTCGATCTGTACGTCGGTGGAGCCGAGCACGCGGTGCTGCACCTGCTCTATTCGCGATTCTGGCACAAGGTGCTTTTTGATCGCGGATTGGTGTCAACGTGCGAGCCATTCCAGCGACTCGTCAACCAGGGAATGATTCTCGGGGATACTGACTATCACATCTCCAGTGAGACGTTTGCAGCGAATCAAACGGTCTTGGAGTCGTTGAATCTGAATTTACTGCGATTCAAGGAAGACGATGTTGAAATCGTCGCCTTGAGAAACCCGTCGGACAATCTCGACGAATTCTGCCCTCTGAAGGAAGACCAGATCCTGAAGGACAAGGGAAAGACGTTGCTCAAGGGGACCGACATTGAACTGGTCGGCCGTACCGACAAAATGTCGAAGAGTCGCAAAAACGTCGTCAACCCCGACAAAGTGGTCGACGAGTACGGTGCAGACTCGCTGCGACTCTATGAAATGTTCATGGGACCGCTGGAAGCGGTTAAGCCATGGAGCATGAAGGGGGTTGAAGGTGTCTCGCGGTTCCTTGGTCGAGTCTGGCGAATGATCGCGGACGAGCGACTGGAAGATGCGATCCAATTGAACCCTGCAATTCAGGATGTGGCACCAACCGCAGCGCAGCAGCGGGTTTTGCACCAGACGATCAAATCGGTCACTCGAGATATCGAGTCGCTCGGTTTTAACACCGCAATCAGCCGCATGATGGAATTCGTCAACGGATTCCTGGCACTCGACGTGCGACCACGAGTCGTGATGGACCCGTTTGTACTGCTGCTGAGCCCATTCGCTCCGCATCTGACCGAGGAACTGTGGCAATTGCTCGGACATACATCAACGCTGGCGTACGAACCATGGCCGCGACATGACGAGCAGTACCTCGTCGAGAACGAAGTCGAAATTCCTGTGCAGATCAACGGAAAGTTGCGAGGCAAGGTCACTGTTCCCACGGGTGCCGACCAGGCCACGATCGAAGCCGCGGCCAAAAAAGATGACAGCATCGCGGCGCTGATGGCAGGGAAAACGATCGTGAAGACGATCGTGATTCCAGGGAAAATGGTCAATTTCGTCGTGAAATAGGGATTGCGTTAGAATGATTCTCGATCTGTTCAAGTTGGATGGACGTGTCGCGCTCGTGACGGGGGCCAGCCGTGGTCTCGGTCAATCGATGGCCCTGGGACTGGCCGAAGCGGGGGCCGATATCGTCGCCGTCAGCAGTTCCGGCGGGTGCGAGGAGATCGAAGAACTGGTCCGCGAGACCGGGCGACGATTCTGGCAGGTGAAATGCGATCTGGGCCAGCCGAATGATCGAGTCGGGTTGATCGACCGGGTTCTTGAGCAGACTGGGCGACTCGACATCCTCGTCAATAACGCAGGGATTTCCCAACGTCATCCGCCCGAAGAATACCCGCTCAGTGAATGGCACCTGTTGATGGAGGTCCACTTGCATGCCTCGTTCGACCTCTCACAGCAGGCGGCTAAGACGATGCTGGAGCGGGGCCGGGGAAAGATCATCAATATTGGTTCGGTTATGTCGTACGAAGGGGGATTGAACATACCCGCATACGCCGCCGCCAAACATGCCCTGGCAGGGCTGACAAAATCGCTGGCGAATTCCTGGGGAAAGCGCGGGATCAACGTGAACTGCATCTGCCCCGGCTACTTCGAGACATCGATGTCACACGTGCTGCAAGACGACCCGGTACGAGGTCCGCAGATTCTGGATCGAATCCCGGTGGGACGCTGGGGACAGCCTGACGAAATCGCTGGTCTGTGCGTGTTTCTGGCGTCCGATGCTTCGAACTACATGCACGGCAGCACAGTCGCCATCGACGGTGGATGGCTGTCTCGCTAGGTTCCGGATGAGCCAGTCATGCGGATCTCGATCATCATCCCGACGTTGAATGAAGCAAATAACATCAAGGGGCTCGTCGAACAGACTCGCACTCTGGGCTCCTGTGATATCATCGTCGTCGATGGCAATTCCACAGATGATACGGCGGCATGTGCCGCAGGTGCCGATCAAGTTTTAACGTCGGTCGCAGGTCGCGCAAAACAGCAGAATCTCGGAGCCAGTTCCAGCACAGGCGATGTCCTGCTGTTTTTACACGCGGACTGCCGTCTTCCTGAAACATGCCTCGTCTCCATTTCAGAAGTAATGAGGGACCCGCGTGTCATCGGAGGCTGCTTTCAACAACGGATCGATGCCCCCGGCTGGCGTTTCAGGCTCATCGAACGCGGGAACGCCGCTCGAGTTCGGTGGCTGGGAATGGCCTACGGAGATCAGGCGATCTTCGTTCGCAAAATTGCTTTTGATTCGGTCGGACGATTTCCGGACCTGCGTCTGATGGAAGACGTCTTTCTGATGAAGCGACTGACGAAATTGGGGAAATTTGTTCTGTTGCCTGATCGCCTGACAGTTTCCGCGCGACGCTGGCAGAAGCATGGAATCCTTCGGCAGACTCTACGCAACTGGACCTTGTTGACAATGGCATTCTGTGGAGTCTCACCCGACCGACTGGCGAAGTACTATCCCAACACACGATAATCACGCATTGATCATTGATGATGATTTGGGCAGTGGCGGTTCTCGTCAAATCCCTCATTGTACGAAACGGGGCGGTCACGTGATTCGGCGATGGGATCGAACGCATGACCGGGCATCGAAAGTTGGTTCGACACTTTCATGAATCCGGCGACTTGCACGAATTGACGTTTTCGTGCTGTCGGGGTTTCGAGCGACCCACCGAAAATCTTGTTATACAATCGGCGTCGGATGGCTGGGCGAGATAGAATCCCGGGACGATGGGTTAGCAAACGTCGATTAAAAAAAACATTTCGACGCAGTCGCACAAAACGTCGACTAAGATCGACGGCAATTCTATCGACGTAATTGTCGGCTCTCCCCGTCGTGACCCGGTCGGGTGGCCGTGAATCCCCAGGTTTCGCGAAGACGCTCCAACCCGGTCGCTCAACATCATCCGAAAATCTGAGACCTGACCGGGCCGGGAGATCAATTCTGAAACCGATCCGATCAAGAAATTGAAAAACGAAAATCAGGGGGTTTTCCAGAAGCGCCCACCGATATAATGCCAGTGTCGGGGGAGTTCCCATCATTTCTATTTCCCCCGCGTCGTTTTTCATTTCTTTCTTTTTCGGAGCCAGACCATGTTCAACACTCGGTCGTCGGTCGTCCATTGGCTTTGGACGAACAACCCCTTCTATTTCATCAGCGCGCTACTGATGCTTTATGCAGTGCGCGCCACCTATGGCCAGCTTGAGATCGGTGCGATCAACTGCTGGGTCATGATGGGAGTCCTTGCGGGCTACACCTCGTTGCTGGCGTTTGTGGGAATTGCCATCGTCCGCTGGGGTGGTGTCTGGGATGACGCTCGGTCCATCCTGCTGTTGCTGCTCTTAATGTTCCTCGCCGTTTCCGTCAGTGCGGATGATCTCTTCGTACAGATGGAGTCCTCCAGCGGTGCCGTTGCGTTGCTCGGGATTGGACTTGCCTTTTCCACTGCCGTTATTGTCGCAGTTCTGCGTTGTACGGGAATCCGTCTGGGGCGGGCATTTCTGTTGCCGTTCTTCCTGTTTCTGGCTCTGTTTTATGTCACTCCCTGGTGGTGCTCACCCGAATTGCATCCACGGTCATCCAGTACACTCGACTGGACGATTTTTTTGTTTCCTCAGGTTGCGGCACTGCTTTGTCTGACTCTACTGCCAGCCGTCCGCCGTGGAAAAGATTATTTCGCGAATAACGGAACGCCGTGGGCCTGGCCAGTCTTCCCGTGGGTGGCCTTCGGAGCGATTGCGGTCGCTGTGATTTTGCGATCGTATGCGCTGACGCTGACGTTCAGTCAGACGGGCCCCATCTGGTCGTCGCCGGATGTACGTCAGGGAATTGTGCTGGATACAATCTGGCGTCCTTACTTCATTGCGCCATTCCTGCTCGCCGTGCTGTTGCTGGTCCTGGAAGGGGGGCTGGCACACGGAAATCTGCGGCTGGCCCGCAAAATCATGCAATTCACACCCTTGCTGCTTCTCCTGGCGTGGCCCCATGCGAACACGCTGGCTTCGGCCGACTTTGCATCTCGAGTCAGCACAACGATCGGATCGCAAGTCTGGCTGATGACACTTCTGCTGATCGCGTTCTATGCCTGGGGTGTGATTCGGCGGGCGCCGCTGGCCATCTATGGATTGCTCGGCTCCATTTCACTGCTGACGTGGATCGGACCTTCCACCATATCGACGGACACGTTCGTGATGCAGCCGCTGCCCCTGTTCGCGGTCAGTCTGATTCTTGTCGGACTTGGTCTTTATCGAAGTTCGACTCCGATGGTACTGGCTGCCTCGGCAGTTGTGGCGACGGGATTCTGGTTTGCCCTGCCGGACAGCGGGTTTCGTGCGACTCTGTGTTATCACACGATCCTGATGACGGCAGTCTTGCTCAGTCTGTTTCAACGTGATCGATTGTCGCTGGCATTACGACAATTCGCGGCGGTCTGGCTGCCGATCAGTGCTGTGATCGTTCTGGTCACCTCCGTTGCTGGTGACGTACCACTTCCGTGGAGATTCCTTTACGTCGCCGCGCTGGCAGTGACGTGTGCCATTTGTGCCCAGGTCTGCCAAAGTCGGCTCTATTGGGGTGGGTTCATAGGCACGACAACCGTTATGGGCTATGGACTGATCTCGCTCGGCTTCCGTTCCGCGACATCACTTGTCGGGTGGCAGGCGATGACCGCCTTTTCGTGGAGCGTCGGCTCCCTGATGATCGCCGCGATGATCAGCGCGTACAAAGCACGCTGGTTGCCTCAATTGACGATGGCAACATGGATGACCGGTCCAGAGATCCTGCAGAACGTCGACAGTCCGCCGGAAGTCCACGGGACATCTGCAACGGATTAACCCCGTGCCTTCCGTTAGGGTGCATGGTTGCTCTTTTTGTCCGGACTCAAGCTAGCTCACTTCGTGAGCTAGCTTGGGCGTATCAGAGACAACTCTGTTGGAGTTGCAGAAAGTGCGGGCAGAATTCAGAAAGCAGGGTGGGACCAGCGGTGTTCGCAAGCTTGCCCCCCTTCGCCACTGGCGGCGGATATTCAGTTGCGATCTTTGTCAGGAGTGGCGAGCCTGACATCTTCCATCATGGAATAAAGAATCACGTTGATCGCCAGCTTGACGGCATCCTCTGGCAGGTACCCTTCGCAGTTTCCAGCCGCCTGTCGCTCCAAAGCACAACTGATGTCGTATTTGCTGTAGATGATCGCCAGGCGACCGTCTACGACCAGTCCCTCCAGGAACGGCTCAGCATCGCGAACGACAAATCCCAGGGCGTTGCCTCCCTCGGCTCCTTCGCTCATCCGGCGTTTTAATTTCCGAATGTCTCGGCCGTGCTTTTGAGAAAACAGTTCATGATCAACCGGAATTCGTTCCAGCTTCTTGTCGGGATACAAGGTTGCCACAAATTCTCGAAAGCCTTTGTCGAATGGTTTGGCTCCGCAGCAGGAATCGGCGAAAAGAACCCCGCCACGTTCCAGATACTTTCGTAGTTGCTGACGATCTGCCTCTGTGGCGGAAAACTTATTGCGGCCATGCATGTAAATGATCGGATATTGAAAAATGTCCGCGTCGGCGAAAGCCAGTTCATTCGCTTTGGTTGATGCCGACATCGCCGCAGTGTCGTTCAGCGCCAGCAGCAATCGGCGTAAAGCGCGGGGGGCCGCGTTCCAGGACCCATCGTGACGAATCTGGGCGATCTGCAGCAACCCTCGTTCGATATTATCGAAGTCCGTATTTTCCTTGACGACCTGAGGGATGTCGGACTTGGCGGGAGGTTCTCTCCCTGTCGCGTATGCCAGGACATTAACTCCAATCTGTGTCGCACGAATGATGCGTCCCTTCAAGTTGACATTCCGTTTCGGAGGATCAACACGTGACCAGTAATCCCAGAGACACCCAAGATCCTCAGGTGAATACATGATCGACGTCCGGCAGCCAAAATCGACGCCAAACAAGGGAGACGCATCTGCCTGCAAGGGGTATTCACTGCGAAACACCGGATGCTCTGCCGTCAATCGTTTTAATTCCCCTTCTCCAGGGGGCATGATTTGTTCAACAAGTGCTCGGAAACCCGCTTCGAACTTCGTGGAAGTGCAGGTCGGAGCCGCAAAAATGAATCCCCCCTCCTGCAGATAATCCTTGAGGAGTTTGATTTCCGCGGGCGAGAGCTTGGGAGCTTCTTCGCCGGTCATGAACAGCACCGGCGCCTGCAACAGCGAGTTCACTCCTCCTGATTCGACAGCACGTGCTAGATCGAGATCTTGACTTGTCAGCAACTTTGGCCACTTGGGCAGACCACTGATCATGTCGACCAGATTTCGCACATCGCGTCGATGGCGATTCCAGTCGTTTCCGGGAACATCAAATTTTCGCTGTGGATCGCGCGGGCCGTACTTCAGTTTGTTAATCAGGACCGGAGCCAGCCCTTTGGAAAGAAACAGCAGAGCCATGCTGGTCCCGACGATGGGATGTCCTTCGAAGCTGCCATTCCCCTGCCAGAAGCCGCTGACCTGATTTTGCATGGCCACTAGATAGGCGGCACCTTCGCGATACCAGTCATGGTCACCGAAAAAGCGAAGCCCGCTCAGCCGCCCTGCCCGTTCAACCCCGTAGATGTAATACAATAGCCAGCCGTTTTCCCCGCCGGGATTGTGACCCACGGCAAAGTTTTTGCTGAGCCAGGCGATCCCTTTCGCCAGCGGCAGATTTGGTTCGGTCCCCTGGCAACAGGGAGGCGTTCCATCCGGAGCGACGCCATCATCTGTCCGCAACATCTGCTCACAAATCACCAGCGATGAGATTCCGGCGACCGTCATACTTCCCTTGCTGGCCGAGGAATCGCCCTTGTTTCCGTAGCCCCAGCCGCCATCCCCATTCTGAGCTCGTTCCCAATACTTGCGAGCTCGCTCCCATGTTTCAGGGCTGACACTCGCGCCGGCATCAACGGCTTCTCGCAGACCCAGAACGGCAAATTGCGAGTTACTCGGATCTCCGCCCGCACCGTTACCATTATTCAGTCCGTAACCCCAGCCGCCGGCGGCATCGCCCCCTCGATTCTGCCCGCCTTCAAGTCGCTGCGCAAGCTGCGCGATCCGCACAGCATCGACAGAGGTTTCTTTTGCCGCCACCAGTGCCATGATCAGCAGCGAGATCTGATAGGTTTCGTGACTCCCCAGAGTACCAGGCTCGCGCGGGATACTGCGCAAGTAATTCAATCCTCGCTTGACCCGCTCATCCTGCGGAGACATTCCCGAGTTCAGCAGAGCCATCACTGCCAGGCTGGTGACCCCAACGTCATCTCCTTTACTTCCGATGTCCCAGTGTCCCCCGGCAGCCTGCTGACTGATCAGGAATTTGCAGCCTCGCTCAATCGATTCCTTGACCGCTGCTCCCGATAAATCTGCCGCCTGCAGATCACGAATCCCCGAAAACAGGATTCCTGCCAGAAGCAGGGCAATCAGCAGCACCACACGGTTTGAGGTTCGTTTTCGACAGATCTGACTCGCCCGTTGAGTTGTCCTTTGGGGGATAGCCTCACAGGCGAGATGACGATGAGACGATTTTTGCGAGATTACTCGCCGCATCGGCGAGGGCAATGAGTCGCAATCCGTCGATGGTTCGCGCTCACGGATAATTGCGGTGACAACATCAAGTGCCATTGTGTTCTCGCTCCAGATCCATCGGTTTTTTCAAAATGGGTGCCACGGTCTTGGAGTCTGCGACAAGGCCGTGAGATTGGGAAATTGGCTTGCCATTTAAGCATGGCTTTGTCGCAGACTCCAAGACCGCGGCACCCAATTCCCTGACTCAAAACGGCGATTACCCTGTTTCTCGGTCCATCATCCCTCGCTCGAACAGATTGCTTCGCCTATACTACCGAAATCGCTCAAAATCGCCTAACGGAATTTGAAATCCAGAGCGGTGAAGGGGGCTGCATGCGAACGCATACGCGATACGCACGAAGTCCCGTTTACGCTTGCGTTTCGCAATGAAGGTAAGAACATGGCTGTTCATTTCCTGGCCGGTCAACCGGCTCCGGCTTCGATGTTAATCGATACCGATCGGCTGATCTCTGATTACTACGATCAGCGGCCGGATCTTTCGAATCCCGCGCAACTCGTCAGTTTCGGGACCAGTGGTCACCGCGGGACCTCTTCGAACGGGACATTCACCGAATCTCACATTGCTGCCATCACGCAGGCACTGGTTGAGTATCGGCGCAAGCAACAGATCACCGGCCCGCTGTTTCTCGGGAAAGATACGCACGCACTGTCGACTCCGGCAGAAAAGACTGCTCTTGAGGTTCTTGCTGCCAATGGTGTTGAAGTCGGGATTCAGAATGGCAATGGATTCACCCCTACGCCGACGATCTCGCGAGCGATCCTGTGCTACAACAAGGGGCGGACCGAGCAATTGGCCGACGGGATTGTGATCACTCCGTCGCATAATCCGCCCGCGGATGGTGGATTCAAATACAACCCCCCGAACGGAGGTCCCGCGGATACCGACGTGACGGGTTGGGTGCAGAATCGAGCGAATGAAATCCTGAAAGGAAATGGAACCGCCATTCAACGCGTCTCTTTTGAAGCGGCGATCAGTGCGACGACGACTCACTCGCAAGATTTCGTAAAGGCGTACATCGACGACTTGAATCACGTCGTCGACATGGACGTCATCCGCGCTGCAGGACTTCGACTGGGCATAGACCCGCTCGGCGGGGCTGGTGTGGGATACTGGGAACCGATCGCCGAGAAATATGGGCTGAATATCACCATCGTCAACGATCGTGTCGATCCGCAGTTCGGTTTCATGACGCTCGATCATGATGGCAAGATCCGCATGGATTGCTCCAGTCCGTACGCCATGGCGAGTCTCGTCCAATTGAAAGATCGATTCGACATTGCATTCGGAAATGACCCCGATGCTGATCGCCATGGGATCGTGACGAAGTCGTCAGGACTGATGAATCCGAATCATTTTCTGGCGGTGGCGATTCAATATCTGTTTACGCATCGCCCTCAATGGAACCCGGCTGCCGGTGTCGGTAAGACCTGTGTCAGCAGCCATATGATCGACTGCGTGGCGGCATCGATCGGACGTCGCTTGTATGAAGTTCCTGTGGGATTCAAATGGTTTGTGGACGGACTGTTCGATGGTTCGCTGGGGTTCGGCGGGGAGGAAAGTGCCGGGGCCAGCTTTCTGCGACGCGATGGGTCTGTCTGGTCAACGGACAAAGATGGACTGATCCTGGCGCTGCTGTCGGCAGAGATCACTGCTCGCACGGGCCGAGATCCTGGTGAGCACTATCGTGATCTGGTCAGTCGATTCGGAGATCATCGATACGTTCGAATTGATCAGCCGTTGACATTGGCGGAGAAGGAGCGATTCAAGTTCCTGACCCCTGCAGCAATCACAGCGACATCACTGGCGGGTGATCCGATCGAGCAAAAATTCAGCGAAGCTCCGGGAAACCGTAAGGGAATCGGTGGCGTTAAAGTGACGACTTCGGCAGGCTGGTTTGCAGCGAGGCCATCGGGAACAGAAGCGATCTACAAGTTGTATGCGGAAAGTTTCCGTGACGACGCGCATCTGAATGTGCTCGTGTCAGAAGCGCGCGGCATTGTGACTGCAGCACTTGCGGGAAGCTGAATCTGTGCAAGGTTCAGCGAATGTTTGTTGCGCCGCAAGGCGAATGATGATTTGATTACTCAGACGGAAGTCTTTCATGCTGACGGAACGAGCAAGCGGCGTTTTACTGCACCCCACTTCAATTCCCACACGATTCGGCATCGGCGATCTTGGCCCCCGAGCTTACGAGTTCCTCGACTGGCTGGCTGGTGCTGAACAAAAGTACTGGCAGGTCTTACCTCTGTGCCCCGCTGACAGTGGGGGATCTCCGTATCAGTCCGCTTCCAGCTTCGCAGGAAATCCACTGCTGATCAGTCCTGAACTGCTGGCTCGTGATGGCTTGGTGACTGAGTCCGAGTTGGCCGAGGCCTCGATGCCGGAAGTCGAACATTCCCTGCACGTCGACTTCGCATTGGCATCGCACCACAAGATGCAGTTGCTGGAAAAAGCCGTGATGCGGATTCACGACCGGGCCGATGGGCATTGGCATGAGCAGTTGCATCAGTTTGTGAGTGCTCATCACGACTGGGTCGAAGCTCACGCCCTCTTCATGGCCGCTCGTGAGGCGAATCACAATCGCCCCTGGCAAAACTGGTCCGAATACACGGACGTGAAGCCGCCCTACATCCCAGCGGGACTGGCTCACCGATTTATGGTCCATGTGGTCTTGCAGTTTCTGTTCTATCGGCAGTGGCAGCAGTTGCGTGACTATGCGATCCAGCGTGGCGTGAAGATCATCGGTGATATTCCGATTTATGTCTCACACGACAGCGCCGATGTCTGGGCCAATCGTCAGCTGTTTCAACTGGATGCCCAGGGAAATTCGACCTTCGTCGCAGGGGTTCCGCCCGACTACTTCGCGGCGACCGGCCAACTCTGGAATAATCCTCTGTACGACTGGGAGGCGATGGAACGCCAGAACTATGCCTGGTGGATTCATCGCCTGAAAGCCTCACTGGCACTGGTTGATGCCGTTCGATTGGATCACTTCCGCGGCTTCGAAGCGTTCTGGTCAGTCACAGCCGGCGAACCGACTGCGATGAACGGTCACTGGGTACCGGGACCGGCAGACAAACTGCTCGCGGCATTCGGCAATGCACTTCAGAGTTCGGATTCCGCGTCAGGGACTGCCAATCTTCCGATCATCGCCGAAGACCTGGGAATGATCACCGCCGAAGTGCATGCCCTCAGGCAGCGATTTCATCTGCCAGGAATGAAAGTGCTGCAGTTCATGTTGCCAGGAGAGCCGTGGGACAACACGCGGGCGGAAGACTTTGAGTTGAACTCTGTTGTCTACACCGGTACGCACGACAACGACACGTCTCTCGGCTGGTTTCGCGAACGAATTCTGCCACATCACGAATTGCTCGAGCGACTGCGGCGGTATGTCCCGTGCCACGAAGACCAGTTTCCGTGGGAGTTTATTGAATACGCCTGGCGTTCTGGATCGCTCCTGGCGATCACGCCGCTGCAGGATATTCTGTCACTCGATTCAACTGCCCGCATGAACACGCCCGGAACGTCCGGCGATCAGTCTACAAATTGGCGCTGGAAGTATTCGCCAGGAATGCTGACGGATCATGCTCGACAGCGACTGGCAGACCTGACACGTCATACGGGACGTCGTTAAACATATTCGCAAACCATTTGTATTGTCGAACGCGATTTCTATTTTCACAAACCATCACGAATCACGCCATGCCTAACACCATCCTGTTTCTTTGTACTGGTAACTACTACCGCAGCCGGTTTGCCGAAATACTGTTCAATTGGCTGGCTCGTGAACAACAATTGGACTGGATTGCTGATTCGCGCGGGCTGAGGCTGGAAGCCTTGAATCCCGGGCCGATCTCCAGATACACCCTCAGTGCCCTGCAAGAAATGAAGATTCCGGTCGCTGAGCCGATACGCTATCCAATCACGGTTGCAGCCGTCGATTTTGAAGCGGCACGTCACGTCGTCGCGGTCAAGGAAGTGGAACATCGGCCGATGATTGATCGTGCATTTCCCGAATGGGTCGAGCGGGTTGAGTACTGGGGGGTCGACGATGTTGATTTCGCTGGTCCTGAGATCGCCATTCCCGAGTTAGAGATACTCGTCAGGCAGCTCGTTGAGCGATTGCGCAGCGGTGGCCCTATCGGACGCGGATAGACCGTCGTAGAGACCTTCGCGTCGATCACCTTTTTTCGTAGCCGAATTCGTAGGAATTCGGTCACTGAAAAGCATTGCATGTCAGTTACTGATGCGATGCACCCGGCTGTCGTGGATTTCCAGACAGCCCGATTGAAACAGTCGGATCGCTTCCGGGAGTGCTTTACATTCTGCGGCAAAGACGCGAACTGCGAGCGAATCGGCTGTATCTGAGTCCTCGACGGGGACAACACTCTGCAGGATGATTGGGCCGTGATCGTATTCGTCATCCACAAAGTGGACTGTACATCCGCTGACCCGCGTTCCACGTTTCAGGACCGCATCATGAACATGATGCCCATGAAACCCGTGACCACAGAAGGCAGGGATCAATGACGGGTGGATGTTGATCGTCCGACCAAGAAAATCCGCAGGAATCCGAATCAGTGCCAGAAATCCCGCACAAACCACCAGATCTGCCTGCACTTCCCGGCACAGACCAAAAATGCGATTGCTGAAGTCTTCTACGGTGGCGAACGACTTCCGAGTGACTGTTTCACAACGCAGTCCAGCATCACTGGCACGTTGGATTCCTCCGCAGTCAATGCGACTGGCAATCACCAGTGGGATCCGAGCATCCAGTTCCCCCGCTTTAATCTGGGCGACCAGATTCGTCAGCGTGGTCCCTCCACCTGAGATCAACACCACCAGCCGAATCGGGCGATTGAGTGGTCCGTCGAGCGGACGAAGTCCTGCCATGATAATCTGTCGATCCTGATGCGAATGAAACTCTGCCGGCGCACTGCACGGACAAAGTGAAAACTTCGATGATACTCTAACGCAAGAGGATTGCAGATCAGCGAATTGGTCGCAAGCGCGAGGTCGTTGCGGCCGCCAGCGATTATGCGAGGATTTCTGGCAACAATTATCCACCAATATCCGTCAAATGGAAATCAGATTCGTCAACAGGGGAGGCAGCAGTCCAAATGGCAGGCAAAGATTTTGGGCACGCCATGTCGTGTCCCCAAATCCGTTTCACTTAGCAGGTTGTTGCCTGTCGGCGGACAATTCCGCCATCAAAATGGGCCGGTGACATCCCTGACGGGAGGGTGAGGCGGTGAGGCTCCTGCCGAACCGGGGTGCGAGCCAGACGTGAAGTACTTCGATCGCGGCTCGGCGGGAGCCTCGCCCTCCCGGGACGAAGCCCGCGTGTTGGGCGCGGGTCTCCCGACCCCGCCGAAACGACCGACCGAAGGTCTCCTCTTGATTGGAAGCGGAAAATTTGGGCAGAATGATGAGGGGCAGAACGATGAAGAATTTTGAATCAGATACTTCGATTATCCTGCCCTCCGTCGTCGTGCTACTGGATCGGAATTGGCGGTGCGAACTCAAAAGCGGCACGCACTCGGTTTTGTTTAGGCGGTATTGGGGAAGCCTTCAGGTCAACCAGCCGCGCGTTCAAGTGGTCGGCCCCGAACACTTTGCCCAGGAGTAAGTAATGGAGGTGGTTTCAGGTCGAGCCACGATAAGCGTTTCTACGGTCCCGTCTGGATTCTCCGCGCGAAGGTTGATGTGGGTAGCATTTACGGTGCTTTTATTGCACTCGAACATGTGCCTTTCGGAGGATTCGAACACCATTCAGGCCATACGCAATAAAGGTTGGAATGTTTACGATAGACAACAAGCCGGCCGGCGATTTGTAGCCGTTGAAGCGGTTGACGCAGTTCTCGACGCGTCGGATTTAGCCGTCATCACGAATGTCAACGACCTTCGAAGTCTCGATCTTCGCTTTTCGCGAATCTCAGGGCGCTGGCTGCCGATCGTTGCCCAACTGACGTCGCTAGAGTCTCTCAATATCGCGGGATGTCATGTGTTAGATGACGATTTGGCCGACATTTCGGATCTCATCGGATTAAAAACCTTGGAACTGGGGGCAAATGCCGTGACGAATCTCGGCGTCATCCACCTGCGAAAAATGAAGCGATTGGTCCGGTTAGATCTTTCATTTACGGAAGTATCGAGTGAAGCGATCGGACTGTTGGACTGTGCGGATTCATTAGAATCACTGGAGTTGGGACGTACAGAAGTCACTGGTGACATGATCGTGGGCTTACGACGATTTCGGCAATTGAGTTCGTTGGGGGTTTCGAAAACAAAAATCGACACGCCGTTTTGTGTCGCGTTAGCAAGTATTCAGAATCTGCGCCGACTGGACGTTGCGGAGTGCGGAATCGATGACTACGCCGCTTCCAGGTTGCTGATACTGAAGGATCTCGTCTCGCTTGATTTAAGCCATACGGGGGTCACTGACGCGGCATTCGAGGAGATACCAGCTAACAAGAACATCGCATCGCTCTACCTTCGGAGGACCAAAATTACCGATATCGCTCTTGGCGTGCTCCAGGAATGGCACCGAATCGAAGAATTAGATGTGAGTGAGACTGAAATCACTGAGGATGGAATTGCGGCTGTTGCGAAATTACGGACGCTACGATCACTCAGTATTTCAGGCACAACACTTGGCGACGTAGCGGCAAGAAGTTTGTTGAAGGCGGAAAGCCTTGAGAAACTAGATGCGAGTTATTGCTCGGTGACGCTCTCTGCGCTCTTGGAACTGAGCAAAATCCGTTCGCTTCGTGAGTTGAACCTTAAGCGGGCCACCGTGGGTGACGCTGAGATGAAGATTCTCGCGGGAAGTGCTGGTCTGCGTCGGCTGAATGTGACTGGAACGCGGGTCAGTGACGTTGGGGTTGCGGCAATATGCAAGACAACGGACTTAACATCACTTAGCATCGGTGGTACCGACATTTCTGATGACGGCATAAAAAGCGTTGGCATTCTGGAAAAGTTAGAGGAGCTCGACATATCGCGTTCAGCAGTAACTGATGCTGCGATTCCATTCTTATGCCAGATGAAGAATCTGCGAACACTCAACGTTTCTTTTAGCAAGATTAGCCCCCAAGGAACTTCGTCCCTTCAGCGGGCTCTGCCAACAGCCGTGATAATAAGCGGCAATTAGGTGGAAACGTGCTGTGAATCGGACGTGAAGTTTTCCAGCGCGGCTCGGCGGGAGCCTCGCCGCCTCGCCCTCCCGGGAGTTCGGCCTGCGGGCTTTCGCAAACGTCTTTAAGTCAGAATTTCTGAAAGCAATTCTCCGCCAACGTCGGTCAGTCGGAAATCGCGACCGTTGAATCGATAGGTCAGCTTGGTGTGTTCCAGGCCGAGCAAATGGAGCAACGTCGCGTGCAGGTCATTGACATGGACCTTTTTCTCGACCGCTTTGTAACCGAAAGGATCGGTGGCTCCATAATGGAAACCACCTTTGACGCCTGCCCCGGCCATCCAGATCGTAAAGCCATTCGGGTTGTGATCGCGTCCTTTATCCCCCTGCGAATCGGATGTCCGTCCGAATTCGCCACCCCAGATGACCAGCGTTGAATCGAGCAGCCCCCGTGAATCGAGGTCGGCCAACAGGGCTGCAGCGGGTTGATCTGTGTGTACTCCACATGAGCGATGGTTCGTCTGGACATCAGAATGGCAGTCCCACGGGACATCATTCACACTGCCATCGCCCCCCACTCCTTTCCCTGCAAAGATCTGGACGAAACGGACGCCCCGTTCGACAAGTCGTCGTGACAGCAGGCACTGGCGAGCAAAAGTCGCACATTCCGGTTTGTCCATCCCGTAGAGCTTGTGGGTCTCTTGCGATTCTGCGGCGAGATCCAGGGCCTCGGGCGCAGCCATCTGCATGCGATACGCGAGTTCATAGGAATTGATGCGCGCGGCGAGGTCGGCCTGAGTCGGGCGAGTTCCGGCATGCTCCTGGTTCAACTGGCGGATCAGGTCGAGTTGCTGTCGCTGCTGAGTGTCCGTGTGCTTGGCATCGCGTGCGAGGTTATCGATCGATTCTTTACGCCGGGCGTCAAGAGCCAGTGCCTGATAGGACTTTGGAAGAAAACCTGCCGACCAGATCTGGTCGTCACCTCGCGGACGGGTGTCGTGCAACACAACGTACGAGGGAAGACTTTGATTCTGCGACCCCAGGCCATACGTCATCCACGCCCCCAAGGCAGGCAGTCCGGGACGATTTGTCCCGCACATCAATTCAATCGACGCAGGAGCGTGATTGTTCTGGCGCAGATGCATCGAGTGGAGAAAGCACATCTTGTCGACATGCTGTGACAAATGAGGAAACAGATCCGAGACCCAAGACCCCGATTCGCCGTGCTGCTTCCATTCGAACGGTGACTTCAGACACTTGCCGCTGGTCGTAAAGAAGCCGGTTTTAGGATCGGCCCCCGCCAGAACTTCGCCATTTCGCTTTTGCAATTCAGGCTTGTAGTCCCAGGTGTCGACCTGTGACGGTGCACCTGTCATGAACAGCCAGATGATCGATTTGACTTTGCCAGGAAAATGCGGTGACCGAAGTGCCAGTGGATCTGCCGCGACAGAATCGGCTCGGGTTTCTCCATGCAGCATGCTTGCCAGCGCCACCGACCCGAATCCAAGGCCAGCCTCCTGAAGGAATCGGCGTCGTGTCGGCAGAACCAGATCAGAGGGGGTATGAAAGCTGAACATGACAGGAAAACTCCTTCGTCAGTTGTCTACTGAACGGTAATTTCTTGAGAGTCACAACGAGCCGGAAGATGCTGTCGCTTGAATGGAATCAGGGTGTCATCAATCGATATAAACGAATTCATTCAGGCAGAGAACAATCTGACAGAACTCCACCAAAGCGCGTCTGGCAGCATCCGGAGTCTGGCCCGTGGCTGTTCGCTGTGATTCAATAAACGCGAGCATTCGCTCCCGCTCTGAATCTGTCGGAGGACGTGAGAACGTCGTGCGATACGTATTTTCAACAGCCGTTGCCAACGGAACGTCGTCCGTCGCCCGAATACGTGCTGCCAGTTTTTCGGCCTGTTGACGAACGAATGGGGAATTCATCATCGCCAGGGCCTGCGTCGGTACGGTCGTGCTGACGCGTTCCCCGATACTTTGCGTCGGTTCCGGGGCGTCAAACATCGTCATGATCGGCAGCAGTTCGCTCCGCTTGACTCGCAGGTAAACGCTTCGGCGTGGCGTATTGTCGAGAATGCTTGGGCCGTACATTGTCAGGTCTAGATTCCCCCCAACAGACAGAAGTGCGTCACGAATCAGTTCAGCGTCGAGGCGGCGGGTCTGGAAGTGCCACAGGTAGCGATTCACAGGGTCAATCTTCAGGGCTTCATCGTTAACGACATGCGACTGCTGGTAGGCTGCGCTCAGAAGGATTTGACGATGCAGCGGCTTCAGTCGCCAGCCGTTCCGGACCAGTTCGCTCGCCAGCCACTCCAAAAGCTCAGGATGACTGGGGCGCTCTCCCTGGAAACCGAAATCGTTCGGTGTTCCGACAATCCCCTTTCCAAAATGATGCTGCCACAGACGGTTGACCATCACTCGGGCCAGAAGGGGCCCAGCTCCGCGATCCAGATTGGTCATCCATTGGGCGAGCGAAATTCGTGGATCTGTTTCCGGCTGAGTCTTGGCCGGAACGGGTGGGGCGTCAGATCGCCAGAGGACCTGAATGAATCCTGGGTCTGCCTTCCCTTGTTTGTTGTCGACTTCTCCGCGACGCAAGAAGAAGACATCCTGACCCCCGGCGACCGTCGTGTAAACTTCGGACAAATTCGGGCGAGGCATGGCTGCGTCGTGATCGCGAACAGCGGCAATGTGTCTGGCAGATTCGGCGTCGAATGGTGCAAACCAGCGGACCATGGATTCTCGCAGCCCATCCGGAAGCTTGTTTCCGTTTGCGGCAAGAATCGCACGGATTTCACCCAGATGTTGAGGGACAAAGTCACCGGCCCATGTGGCCGGGTTCGGCTCGGTACTCAGCGAGAACCTCAGCCGACCAATCCCCAGGTCGCGAAATTGCATTTCAACAGTCAGTTCCGTACCACCCGCAAACCCCGCCAGAGGAGCTTCGAGTTCGAAGACTGCCGCGTTGTCCTTCTTGGCGGTCGTGCGGACGATCCAGGCCGTTTCTCGTTTCCCGTCAACGGCATGTGCGAGAGGTTGGTTCTCATCAGCCAGTGCCGAAAAAACCGGTTTCAGTTTCAATTCCACCGGAGCGTCTTTGGAATTGGGATCAACCGGTTTGGCTACGATCTTGATTTCGACCAGTTGAAAACTGCCATCGCCACTCACACCGGGGCCCCGTTGCGGCAACGACTTGTCGGTGAATTCATCCATCCGCAGTGATGTGATGTTCTTCTGGAAGGTCTGCAGTGAAATCTGGTACTGCTCTTCATTGGCGACTCGTCGCTGACGACCTCGCTGCTTGACGTTGAGGCCCGGATTCAGCAATCCGTCATGAGCGAGGATTCCACCCGGAATCGCCTTCAACCACGATCGTTCGGCGGAGAAGTTGATTGGCTCCAGCACTTGCCAGCGCGTGGCTTCCGGCTGGCGTGGCAGTTCGGTGTTCCGCCAAGTCTCGAAGCGGGCCGGCATGGTATTGGTGGCGAACTCACGCAGGGCCGCAAGCAGCGGTTCGTGATCCTTCTGATGCTTTTCCTGGGCCATTTGAGTAACCGCTGGGTCGAGATCCAACGTCCTCGGCCCGTGCGAGGTTCGAGCCAGGGAGGCTGCCAGAGCGTAATAGTCCTGGTGTGGCAGCGGATCGTACTTGTGCTCGTGACAGCGGACACATCCCATCGTCAGCCCCAGCATGGAGCCGCCAATCGTCATCATCATGTCATCGAGTTGGTCGTAACGAATTCTCTCGACAGTTTTTGCGGTGATTTGACCAGGGTACGGACCTGCTACGAGGAACCCCGTTGCGGCGGCCCCTTCGATCGAATCGGGTTGCAGCAGATCCCCCGCCAGTTGCATCTGAACGAACTGGTCGAAGGGGAGATCCGAATTCAATGCCCGGATCACCCAGTCTCGGTAATGAAAGGCCCCCGGACGGAATCCATCGAATTCGTAGCCCCCGCTTTCCGCGAATCTTGCGGCGTCCAGCCAGTGTCGAGCCCACTTTTCACCGTAGCGAGGTGACGCAAGCAACTCGTCGACGACCTTTTCGAAGGCCTGGGGTGACGCATCATTGACGAATGCTGCAACCTGTTCGACGGTCGGAGGAAGGCCAATGAGATCGAAGTAAACTCGGCGGATCAGCGTTTCTTTTGTCGCCGGGCCATTTTGCTTCAGCGAAAGTTTTCGCTGGGCCTCGGTCACAAATCCATCGATGGGGTGGGCAGGATCTGGGG
>JBAWWJ010000136.1:0-21646 GCA_037146815.1 Planctomycetota bacterium | reverse complement strand
GCGCGCCAATAATCGCTACAAATCCGCAACGGAACTCGCTTGTTTAAGGACTAAAAAAGCGTTGGCCATTTTCGGCCGCAACGAGTGACAGATGTCTACGCCGCTGTGTGTGGAGAGCATCGAACATTCAAGCGAAGCCCAAACAAGCGTTGTGTGAGAACCCAATTGTCGTCGCCAGTCATCTTTTGATCGAGTCCGCAATCCAGAGGCGATTCACTACCCGCGAAACCGATGCAAGCAGGATCTACTTTTTCCAGACAGTTTATCTCACGGAGCCACAGAGTCACGGAGATGCATGAGAACGAAACAGGCACTGTGATCGTTGACACTGATGAGGGATCATCACGAGAATCGACCGTGGCAAGCGATAGTCTTTCTCCGTGGCTCCGTGAGAACCCAATTGTCGTCGCCAGTTAATCTTTTGATCGAGCCGGAAGCATTCCGAGTGATCGCAATTTGGCTCGCAGAGTCATTCGGGAAATTCCCAGGCGTTCTGCGGCCTGTAATTGATTTCCGCGGAAATGCTTCATCGTTTCAAACAACACATGACGGTCAATCTCGTGAATGACGCTGCGATAAACATCGCTTTTGCCATCGGCCAGCATCGACCTGACAAAATCCTGAAGTTTGTCGAACCTGAAGCCATCTCCTCCCACTGTCGGTATGCCGGAAACTGGTCCGGCAGCATTCGAAGAGGGTGATATATTCGAAGTCTGTGGTCCATTCGAATAGGGTGGTACGGAGTCGCGTAACGATTGTGGAAGGCAACTGGTCGTCAATTCGGTACCAGAGGCCTGAGTCATGGCGCTTCGAACAGTCGTCTGGAACTCACGAACATTCCCAGGCCAGCGGTACTGCTGCAAAAACTGCATTGCTTCCGGAGAGATCTTCTGGACATTCTTCCCGAGTTCTCGGTTGAACAATCCCACAAAATGCTCTGCCAATGCCGGGATGTCTTCTGGACGTTCGCGCAATGGCAAAAGTTGGATCGTTGTCCCTTCAAACCGCTCCAGCAGTTCCTGTGGGAAATAGCCGGCCTGCTTCAGGTCACGATCCGCCGAAGCGATGATCCGGACATTGATATTCCGACCCTGGTCACTTCGATCGTGCCCTTTGTCTTGAATCAGACGCAGCACCTTCACGTGCCCGGCTGATCCGATGGAACTGATACCATCCAGGAACACCGTGCCACCACTGACCTGGTAAAACGTGTTGGAAGGCTGGTCGGAACGTCCCTGATCCTGCGTCTGACCATCGAGTTCCTCAACCGAACCGGCCCGTGCACAATCAACCGCCAGAAATGGCATTTGATTTCGAGGACTCTGGCTATGAATTGCCCTAGCAACCAGCGATTTTCCGGTGCCAGACTCACCGACGATCAGGACGTCGGAATCCTGCGAGGCGATGCGGTCAATTGCAGTCATGACATCACGCATCCCGGCAGACTGTCCGACAATCCGATCCGAACTCGCGGCAGAAGTAAGACCGGTCACAGATGTCGACGAAGCCTCGACTCCAGCCAGTTGTTGTTCAGCTTCCATCACAGGCGTCCCCCATCCCAACCCAATGTTCTTGAACGTGGTCAATCCAAGGCTTTATCGAACAACAATTACCTCACCCTCCCCATTGAGTCTCAAAATGCAATCGGCATTTTGTACTGTGAGATTGAGTGTGGCGTCACTGGTTCGGCTGAAGTCCTCAAAAAACGATTCAAGAGCACGTGCTGTGAATCAAAACAACCAATCTTTATCAAGCGCAAACCCACTTCGCTTCCGCGATTCAATCAGTTGTGATCGAGCATGATGACAATCACGTAACCACCAACTACGTATTCATCCACTCAATCATAACAGACGCAAACGAGATTCCGCAAAGGCAATTTAATTGCCATCACGATCAACCGACAGTTCATGGCCATGAATTGACCAAAGGAATCTAATGCATCGCCGGTCGAGGATCGGACGTGTTGATCGCGACTTCACACACGAATCCATTCAGTCCACAAATGCGAACTCGTTGAGGTTGATGAGGACTCGACAGGCCTGACTCATGCCGTGAATTCTCACATACTCAACAAGAACCTGAGATTCTTCCGTCGTCGGAACACGTCCCAGGGCCCGGCGAAAGGCTTCTTGAATTCGGGACTGTTCATTGGACGAAGACTTGCTCACGCGGCTGGCCATATGATTCGACATCGACAGTACCAATTTATTGTTCAGGAGCGCCAAAGCTTGCAATGCCGTAACCGTCTCATTGCGCTTATCGACGATCATGGATGGATCCGCACAGTCGAGCGTCGTCATGAAAGGCTGAGTTTGCGATCGCACCAGGAAGCGATAAACAGATCGCCGATGGCACCGAGGATCTTCCGCATTATGTAACTGGTACTCGTAGTGAGGTGAATGCTCGGGCTTCTCGATCACAAAATCCTGGAATGCAGGGCCGCCCATCCGGTCGTCGAGTTTTCCCGCAACGAACAGCATGCTGTCTCGCAACGCTTCCGCATCCAGCTTGCGGCGGTTGGCACGCCAATAGAGTGTGTTGCTGGAATCGACGGATTGAGCGTTGCCAACCGCGTCTGGATCACTCGCTGACGATTGCCGATACGTGGCACTCGTCACAATCAGGCGATGCAATTTTTTTAAGGATCGTGAAGGACCTGTCGGGTTGACCTGACGAATCTCACAGGCCAGCCAGTCGAGCAGCTCGGGGTGCGTTGGAAATTGGCCCATCCGTCCGAAATCATTCGGCGAATCAACGATCCCTCGCCCCAGATGATGCTGCCAGATACGGTTGGCAATCGATCGCCAGGTGAGTGGATGAGCGTCATCGACAATCCACTTCGCCAAGGCAATCCGTCGACTCCCTTCCGAGTGATCTGCAGGGAGAGTAAACAGCCCCGTCTCGCCGGATCGCAAGGCAACAAATCCCGGTCCGACTTCCTCAGCGAGCGAATTAACATCACCTCGCTTGAGAATATGGATCGGCCGCGGCTTACCGCCAGTTCCGCCTGTCCCCGTGAAGGCTCCTCCCCCTGAATAGACCATTCCCGCATAGATGGTCTGAGGAGCGGGGAGAGACGATAGTCGCTTCGTGATTTCGCCCAACGCAGCCTCGGTCTTGCGTGCTTCGTCGCGGACGGAAAGGGGAACAAGCTTTTCAATCAACGCCGCCCGCTGTTCTCGCAGTTTGGCAGCATCATCAGCTGTCTGTCCCATGAAGATACCATCTACCAGATTCCTTTTTGCCCAGCGGATCGGGGCTTCTATCGAATCAGCAGCCGACACTGCGGCCCCCAGCGCGACATTCTTTCCCTCGGCATCAGATACAATCAACTCCGCCAGAGCAAAGATGAAGTCGTTCTGGCGAGGTGCCAGTTTTTTAGCAGTAAATCGAACGTATCGTGCGTTGATGTCACGAACATCGATCTGCTGTAACGCTGTTCCGGGATTCGGTATATCAGCCCCTGTCCGATCAACCAGCGGAAGGACACCTGTCGCAAAGCTGGCATCGTTCGAGGCTTCGATTTTGAATCGCACCGGAAATCCGAAGCCAGCACCGATCCCGTTGAAATCATCCCAGCATCCGACAATCCCGATTTTGCGAATCGGTACCTCACGTCCCAGATCCACCTGAACCCATTTGACTTTGTCTGCGACCGGTTCAATTCCACTGTGATACCCGTACTCAGGTCGCCGCTGGCCAGAGGCAGCCTGAGTTGCCGATGCAATCCGCTGATCGAGATCTTTTAATTCTGTCCCGCAGAGACGCGCCACTTCGGCGGCGAGCCGTTGTTCTTCCGCTTTCAATCGCTTTTGTTCCGCGAGAAGTTCGTTACGGCGCTGCGCGACCGTCGGATCAGCGTCGAACATTCGGTCGGCTCGATCGAGTGCGGCGAACACCGCCTGCAATCGGTAATAGTCCGTTTGCGTAACCGGATCAAACTTGTGGTTATGACAACGAGCACACTGCACAGTCAGGCTGCAAAACGTATTCAGTGTTGTCGTGACCATGTCGTCACGATCCAGGTTTCTGGCGATCTTCCCATCGGTTTTCGATTCGGGAACCTCAGCATGTCCAATAAAGTCCCATGGTCCAGCGGCAATAAAACCCGTTCCCGTAATCCCATCAACTGTGTCTGGCCAGAGGACATCCCCCGCGATCTGTTCCATGATAAAGCGATCGTACGGCTTATCCTCGTTGAGAGAACGAATCACGTAGTCTCGATAGGGCCAGGCATTGAGGCGTAACTTGTCCTTGTCATAACCGTGGGTGTCACCGTAGTGGACCACGTCCAGCCAGTGTCGAGCCCAGCGTTCTCCATACCGAGGTGACGCCAGCAAACGATCAACCAGCCGTTCGTACGCCGTCGGATCAGCGTCTGCGACAAACTCATCAATTTCTTCGGGTTCCGGGGGAAGGCCGTGCAAATCGAAACTCAATCGACGGATCAGCGTGCGCCGATCCGCCTCGGCCGATGGCGTCAACTGCTTCTCAATCAGCTTCGCTCGAATAAACACATCGACAGGAGATCTTGATCCCTGCGGCACCGCAGTCAAACCTGGACGTGTGAGTGGTTGCAGGCTCCACCATGTTTGTCCTTCAAACTGCCGATCCTTCAGCAAGGCTGTTTCCGGCCATTCGGCACCGGCCTGAATCCACTCCCGCAAGGCTGCAATTTGTTGAGGTGACAGCGCTGGCGAATTCTTCGGCATCTCGGGCTTGTCGCCTTCGACATACTGAAGCAGCAAACTCTCCTGCGGCTTTTTCGCAACCCAAGCCGCACCCGCATCACCTCCCTTTTTTGCCGCAGTGCTACTGGTCAGCGACAGCCCCCCTTTATGCTCCTCGTCGTTATGACAACGAACGCAATGCCGTTCAAAAATCGGCGCGACCTTGTCACGAAATGCGTTTGGAGCATCTGCCGCAAAGAGATCACGGCCCAGTCCCAGAACGATCAGATTTCCGAGGCAAATCAATTGGTGTAGTCGGTGGCTGTTCATATTTCTGCCGTTGGACACGTGTTCAGATTGTCCAGAATAGTTTTCAGGGAACCGACGGATTGAAAACCCGTCCTATGTCGTGGCCTGTGCGAAGCAAATTCCGACGAGCGAGCAGTCTAACACGTTTCTTCAATCTGCGCTACGACAACAGGCCATGAATGATCTCGCCATGGACATCTGTCAGGCGAAAGTCACGGCCCGCATACTTGTACGTCAGCTTCAGATGATCCATTCCCAGCAGGTGCAACATCGTGGCGTGCAGGTCGTGAAGGTGAACCTTGTCCTCGACCGCGTAATAGCCATAGTCGTCGGTCTTGCCGTATTGGATCCCATGTTTCACGCCGGCACCCGCCAGCCACATCGTGTAGCCTTGTGAATTATGATCCCGACCATCATCCCCTTGAGCGACGGGAGTTCGACCAAATTCGCCACCCCACAGGATCAGCGTGTCTTCCAGCAGCCCGCGAGATTTCAGATCGATTAACAACGCCGCGATCGGCTGATCGACTTCCAAGGCATTCCTGGAATGATCTGCCTTCAGGTTTCCATGCTGATCCCATTTATAGCTGTGAGTACACTGCACGAAACGAACACCGCGTTCGATAAACCGCCGTGCCATCAGGCACTGGCGTCCAAAGTTTCTGGTTGCGGGTTGATCGAGTCCATAGAGTTTCTGAGTCGCTTCGGTCTCATCGTTGATATCCTGAAGCTGCGGCGCAGCAGATTGCATTCGAAACGCCAGTTCGAACGATTCGATCCGGCTCTCCAATAGACTGTCGGGGCCGGTCGATGCGAGCTGGTCCGAATTCATTTCGCGTAGCAGATCCAGTTCCAGCCGCTGTAATTGTCGCGACTGCTTTTCAGCGTTTTCGATGAACGGAATCTTCGCCTGATCGGACGGGATGCTGGCGTTTCCCAGTGGAGTCCCCGAATAGACTGCTGGCAGGAACGCTGAACTGTAGGCATTGACTCCCCCATGAGTCAGCGTCGGACACATGGTGATGAACCCGGGCAGGTCCTGATTCTCGGTTCCCAGTCCATACGTAATCCATGACCCCATGCTGGGTCGCACGAACGTATCGCTGCCGGTATGCAGTTCCAGCAAGGCGCCGCCGTGCCTGGAATTTGACCCATGCATTCCATTGATCATGCACAGGTCATCAACGCGGCGGGCGACATGCGGAAAGATCTCGCTGACCCAGGTCCCCGATTCTCCATACTGCTGAAACTTGAACGGCGACTTCAACAGGTTTCCTGTTGGAGCGGAGAAGACTCGAGGTTTGGCAAACGGGAGCGGTTTGCCGTGATCACGTTCAAGCAGCGGTTTGTAGTCGAATGTGTCGACTTGTGACGGCCCGCCATGCATGAATAGAAAAATGACTCGCTTCGCCTTCGGTTCGAAATGGGGGGCCTTCACGGCCAGTGGATTGGCACGTCCCTGGGCCACGGCATCGGCTCGGACTTCGTCGTTCATCAACCCTGCCAGCGCCAGACTGCCGAAACCAGCAGCACTGGTGCGGAGGAAATCGCGGCGATTGAACACGGGTGTGAAGGAATTACACGGCATCAGTTCATTCCACGTAAACGAATTCGTTGGCCGACAAGATCGCTCGGCAATAACTGGTCCAGACTTTTGATTCAATATCAATGGCTGCAATCCCCGCAGCCGTCATCGCCGTTCGCAGCTTTTCGAGATACCCCGTACCACGACTCACTTCCGCCTCGGAAGGATCGCGTCCGTACACGAGGTTGTACAGGTGGCGAATTCGCCCGCCTGCATCTCCTTGTTCCTGCTTCTGCAATCGCTCGGCCAACACGCGTGACTGATCGAAGACGAACTGGCTGTTCATCATGAACAAAGCCTGCGGTGCAACCGTCGTCTGATCGCGCTGACCGGCTAGTGTGCTGGGGTCGGCAAAGTCGAAGGCCGTGAAGACTTCGAACAGCGCCGAACGGACCACGGGAAGATAAACCGAACGCCGATTACTGTTATAGACAGCCGGATTGACGTTGGCAGTACTGGTGACGTAGGCGCGATTGGCAGTGGGAAGCAACGATCCCCCAGGTGATTCGTCCAATTGACCACTGATGGCCAGCAACGAATCTCGCAAGACCTCGACATCCATCCGTTGTCGATGGAATCGCCACAGCAGACGATTTTCCGGATCAGCCAGAGCCGCCGTCGCGTTGTAATCCGTTCCCTGTCGATATGTCGCTGATGACATCAAAGTCCGGTGCAGTCCTTTCAGACTCCAGGCGCGCGGACTGGCCGCTGTTCCGGAAAATTCATTTGCCAACCAGTCCAGCAGAGCAGGGTGCGATGGCCGTTCGCCGAGTTTTCCAAAGTTGTCGGGCGAGCGCACCAGCCCGTGTCCGAAGTGCCATTGCCAGACCCGGTTGGCCATCACGCGCGAGGTAAGGGGATGCTCACGACTGGCCAGCCATTTTGCCAATTGTAATCTCCCACTTCCGTCAGACAGCTCTCGATGTTGCCTACTGCTGAGCAGTTTCGGCAACTGGCGAGGGACTTCACGGCCCAGAGTGAGATGGCTTCCGCGCAAATGAATCTTCAGATTCTCGGGTTTGGAATCGGCGACCGCCATCACTTCAGGAAACTTGGGAATCGCCGCTTCACGTCGAGCCAGTTCATCGCGTCCTTCTTTCAGGCGAGACACGACTTCCGCCGGGAAATGTGATTCGATATCTGCGGGAACGGCCATCGGCCCCTTGGGGTCGATCAAGAGCAGCCGGGCGGACTCAAGCACTGAATCGGGCAATGATTTCGCCCCCTTACCAGCATCGGTTTTCTTAAGTTCCTCCCAGGCTCGGTGAGCGTCAGAAAACAACTGCTGATAACGTGCCGAGAGTTCAGCCAGTGAACTCGGTTGCGAATCACCGAGCAGACGGGCTACCCCGTTCTCAATGGGACCGTCGACGGTCAACTTCCCAGTCGCGACATATTGATGCCAGGCAGCCAATATCGATTTAGAATCTGCTTTCGACGCGGCAAGTCCCTTGGACCACTGCTGCTGGAGTGACGGAATCAACCGGACCGCAGGAATCGTCTCTGGAACAACCGGCTGAGCGGCAGATCCAGCAGGGATCTCGGTCGGAGTCAGCAACAGCTTGTCGATGTGAGGAAAGAAGACGGGCTGTTCCAAACGAATCATGTTGCGTCCCACCTTCAACGAGACAACACCTTCGACAAACCACTTCTGTGATTCAGGAGTCCACGAGCCAGTCACATTTCCCGCGGCATCAGCCTTCACAAGTTGCCCGTTGATGAAGATCTTTACGGGTCGCGAGCCAGCGGCCGCGTATCTCAGTTCAAGTTGATGCGGCGCTGGACTCGCCACATCAACGTCATATTCCGTGAAATTCGGAGTTTCGCCCCGATTCACGAGGACTCCAATTCCTTTGCCGTATGTTTCACGATCTTTCAGGACGTTACCGCGGGCGTAATCTTCCGCTTCGATCAGGATCGCTCCTGCGATCTTTGCAAAGTTCGGATCATCACCTCGCGGCTTTGCCGACTTCAACTGGTCTGCAAGCTGAAACTCACGCGTGGCGGCCAGCAAATATGCTCCTGCGTGATTGCGAGCCTCGGACATGACTGATTCGATAGCGCCCTGCCGGACTTTTTCCACCGTTTGCTTCTGCGCAGTCGCCAATTGCTGCAATTCGTCTCGGTACTTCAATTGCTCGGGTGTGGCGAGCGGACGCTCATGCCAGCGTGCGACGACGGAAAAGTTATCCATCGTTTGAGTACTCTTGAAGACTCCGGCCAGCCCGTAGTAATCCTCAGTCGTGAGTGGATCGTACTTGTGATCATGACAACGGGCACAACCCATCGTCAGCCCCATGACCGCTCGCGCAATCGTGTCCACCTGTTCATCGATGATATCCATCTGCATCTTGACCGGATCATCCTCGGCCAGCATCTTCGCACCCAGGCATAGAAACCCGGTCGCAATGAGAGGATCGAAACGGTCGGCGTCTGATTCAGCCGTCGATACCTCCAGTTGGTCGCCAGCGATTTGTTCGATCAGAAAACGGTCATAGGGTTTGTCGGCCCGCATCGACCTGATGACATAGTCCCGGTACCGAAAGGCATTGGCATAGGCGAGGTTTTCGTCGAGCCCATTGGAATCCGCGTAGCGAGCCAGATCGAGCCAATGCCGGCCCCAGCGTTCGCCATAGCGTGGTGATGCGAGCAACCGATCAACCAGACGCTCCAGCGCATCTGGACTCACATCCGCAACAAACTCGGCGACCTCATCCGGTGTTGGCGGCAAACCGATCAGATCGATGGTGACTCGCCGCATCAATGTACGACGGTCTGCTTCACGTGCCACAGTGAGCCCGCGCGATTCGAGTTCGCTCAAAACAAATCGATCCACGGGCGAGCGAATCCAGGTATCGTTCTTAACTGCGGGGGGCAACGGACGGTTGACGGGCTGAAACGCCCAGAATGATTTCTGCTCGTCGCTGAAGTCGGTCGCAATGGCAGGCGTCACGGCAGGACTGGTTGGCTTCGAATTTGGCCAGGGAAGACCTCGCCGAACCCAGTCCGTCAGAATGGCAATTTCAGCCTCGGGCAGCTTCGCTTTGGGAGGCATCTGAACTGTATTGCGGTAGCCGATGACATCGATCAGCAACGATTCGGCAGGCTTCCCTGAAACCGCGGCAGGACCGCTTTCACCACCCGTCAATATCGCTTCGCGCGAATCCAGCTTCAGTCCTGCTTTTGGCTTCTCGCTGCCATGACATTCCAGACATCGAGCAATCAGCAGAGGCCGAACCTTCGATTCAAAAAACGCTCCATCCGCCGGATCGTCAGCAATCACCTGACCTGCCATCACGACCAGGCCAATTAAGCAAAGAAGCGGAGCTATCAATCGCATCGTACTTCCCACGTTTACAGAGCAACGAAGTCTGATGGGTATTGTAGTGCGCCAGGACGTGTTAACGCTATTCCGATCTGATGAAGTTTCGCTCGCGAGATGGGGAGACTGCTCCATGTCGTCAGCGGATCGACGACACGCCAGTACTGCACTGTTTTCAGAACTGCACTGCTCCCAAAGCGGAGCAGTGGCACAGGAAAGACACTGAACACGTATCGCCGGCTTGCGTGCGATCACTCGCGAGTCAGCGTTTCATCCAGGTTCAGGATTGCCAGGCAGACGGAGGCGAGTGCCGCGTGCTCCGTCAGATCAACCGATTCATCCCGTTTCGACGCGCCGACGCTCAACAGCGCCCTGGCAGAGTCCGGAGATGCACGATAGATGGCAGCTTGCCGGTCGAATGCCCGCTTCAAGAGTTTCAGGTCCGTTTCAGTGACGGGTCTTCCGGCCACGCGACGGAATGCGAACGTGAGCCGCGCGTCCAGGTCAGGCTGAGTCTTGATGCTTTCCTGAGCCAAGACTCGAGCGGCCTCAACCCATGTCGGATCATTCAACGTCGTCAAGGCATGCAGTGGTGTACTGGTGGAACCCAGACGAACTCGGCAGGTTTGTCGATTTGACGCGTCGAACATGTTCGCGGGAATCACGGTTCGTCGCCAGAACGTGTACAGGCTGCGACGATAGAGATCGCTTCCGGTCGACTGCGGATAGGTAAAATCGCGTTCCTTCGTAATTGCCAGTGCTTCCCAGACGGCATCCGGTTGGTAGGGGTATACGGGGACTCCACCAGACCTGGGATCGAGCAGTCCTGACGCCGCCAATGCCCAGTCACGCAACAGCAGCGACGGCATGCGGAATCGCGTGGCTCGCCCGTACAGTCGATTCTCGGCATCCCGAGTCCGTTGCTCGGGCGTCACTCGACTCGACTGTCGATACGTGGCGCTCATCACGATCAACTTATTGAGTGATTTCATGCTCCAGCCTCGTTCGCGGAATTCGACGGCAAGCCAATCCAGCAGTGCGCCGTGAATCGGGTATTCACTCTGCACTCCAAAGTCTTCGGCCGTCTTGACGATCCCGGCACCGAAGAAGTGCTGCCACGTCCGGTTGACTTGTACTCGGGCTGTCAGCGGATGCTCTGGCGTCATCAACCATTGTGCGAAACCGAGGCGGTTTCGAGGTGCATCGGCAGCGAGCGGCGGCAGGAAGCCTGGTGTTGAAAACGTCACCTTTTCTTTGGGTTTCAGGTATTCACCCCGTTCCAGAATCGAAGTCTCGCGCGGACGTTCATCGCTCATGATCATCGGCCGCGGCATTTTATCGGCTTTGTAATTGGCCAGTTGCTTGCGAATCTCGTCGGCCTTTCCAAGCACAGGCATTTTTCCGACCAGCGTTGAGCGGACCTTTTCATCGAAATGCTTGCGAAAACCTGTTTCCAGCGACTTCTTTTCGTCGTCGCTGCGTTCACCGTCAGGCTTTCGCAGGATGACCGCGAGCGGTTCGGGAAGCCCCTTTCCTTCGGCGGGCTTGCCATCGGCAAATAACCCCGTTCGCCAACCCTCGTAGGCCGCATTTGCAATCGGCGCGGCTTCGGCGTCGGCCCCTTTGATTCCTTCTTCATACTTCGCAAATTGCAGCTTATTCTCTTCGCTCGGCAATTCCAGAAATGGGGGTGCCACCCGGATTCGTGACGAAAAGAACTGCGGTGTCCCGCTCTCGGGGACCCGATTGAACGCGTCGAGCAATCCGTAATAGTCACGCGTCGTAATCGGATCATATTTGTGATCATGGCATTGAGCACAGGCCATTGTCAGTCCGAGCCACGTTGTGGCGGTGGTATCGATCCGATCGAACAGGATGACAAACCGCTGTTCTTCGGCGATCGCTCCCCCTTCGCCGTTCAACAGATGATTGCGGTTGAATCCGCTGGCGATCTTCTGTTCGTCGGTCGCATTGGGTAGCAGGTCACCCGCCAGTTGCCAGATGGTGAATTTATCGAAAGGAAGATCTTCATTCAGCGACTTTACAACCCAGTCGCGCCAGATCCATTGCCACGTGTCGCCATCCTGCTGGAATCCGTTGCTGTCGGCATAGCGAGCGGCATCGAGCCACGGCAGCGACATTCGTTCACCATAGTGGCGGCTGGCGAGTAATCGATCGACCAGCTTTTCGTAGGCTCGTTCATCGCGATCGGCAATAAAGGCATCGACTTCCTGCGGGGTAGGGGGGAGGCCTGTCAAATCGATGGAAAGTCGCTTAATGAGTGTCGCGCGGTCAGCCTCAGGCGACGGAGTCAGCTTCTCGCTTTCGAGCTTGGCGAGTACGAAGCGATCGATCGGATTTCGAATCCAGTCCTGTCGCTGAACAGCTGGTTCTGCCGACTTCGTCGGGGCCACAAAGGCCCAGTGATTCTGGTAGACGGCACCTGCAGTGACCCAGCGCTCCAGAGTCTTCTTCTGCTCGGCAGTCAGACGCCGATTCGACTTCGGCGGCGGCATCATCTGCTCAGGATCATCGGAAAGAATCCGCTGGACCAGAGAACTCATGGCAATGTCACCGGGAACGATTGCCTTGGCCTTGATCGCGGCATCGCGCTGATCAAGCCGCAGATCCGCCTGACGCTTGTTGGCATCCTGACCGTGACAGTAAAAGCAATTCTCAGACAGGATCGGGCGAATATCCCGATTGAAGTCAATCGTCTGACCGTTGGCATTGGCACTGAACACGGTACATGCCAATGCGAGTGAAACAAGACGAATGTCGTTGAAGACTGTGATATTAAAGACCGTGAACAGTGCGGCGCGAACGTTCATGGGAAAAACCTGTCAGCAGGCATTGCGCCTGGGTGAACCACAAGGAAGGAAATCAGGGCAGGCTTGTACGACAGTTAATTCTGACAAACTCACCTCGTCATGGCAAAGGAACCGGTACGATCATTCCCGTGTGATGAATTCGTCAAGATTCATCAACACGCGCGAAACAGCCGTCCAGATAGCACCATCGACCGGATTCACGTTCTCGGGCAGAGGGTTCGGCCCAAACGCCATCGCGGCTTGTTTGTCCTCGTTGAATTTGGTTCGCTGCTTCTCCAGATACTCACGTAGTCGAGCCAATTCAACAGAAGCGGGCTGTCGCGACAGACAGATTTCGTGAATCGCAATCAATCGCTGTGAATCATCGCCTGGCACTGCCATGACTCGTAAAGCCATTCCTCGAGCGAATTCGACAAACGTCAAATCATTGGCGAGGGTCAAACTTTGCAGTGGAGTATTCGAACGAATCCGCCGCGTGCAACTGACATTGGCATCAGGAAAATCGAAGACCGTCATCGATGGATAAAGACTCGATCGCCAAAGATGTGTATACATCGCCTTGCGAAATCGACTTCGATCGGTCTCGGTCTTCCAAGGCTTCTTGTCCTGAGTAAAGTCGAAAACTCCGTCAGGCTGTGGAGGGTAAACCGGCGGTCCCCCCAGTTCCGACGTCAGCAAATTCGAAGCCGCGAGCGCCGAATCACGGATCACCTCGGCATCCAGTCGCAACCGGTTCTGCTGCGCCAACCACTTGTTTGTAGGATCGGCTTCCGCCACATCGTCACGCTGGCGCGATGACTGACGATACGTGGCCGACGTCACGATCAGACGTTGAAGCCGCTTGTAATCCCATCCGCGTGTCGTCGTCGAATTTCCCTGTCCGGAAAACTCGGAAGAGAGCCAGTCGAGCAATTCGGGATGTGACGGTGGCGTTCCCTGGGTTCCAAAATCGTTTTCTGTTTCTACCAGACCTCGACCAAAAAACTTCTGCCAGACACGATTGACTGTCACGCGAGCAGTCAACGGGTTTTGATTCGAAACGAGCCACCTGGCGAGATCGAGTCGCGACTGACCGGCCGCATCCCCAGCTTTTGGCTTGCCAAGCACTGTCGGAATCGAAGCCGAAACCTTCGCTCCCTTTCGCAGAAAATCGCCACGAAGATGGATGTGTGATTCACGGGGAGCGGGCAATTCCTGCATCACCATGGTCGTGGGAAATTTCGGTTCTTCGCTGCGAAGTTTCGCAATCGCGTCCAATTGCGAATACTTGCTCCGAGCCACATCGAGTCCTCGAAAATAAGCGTCCAGATCCCGCTTATGAGTCGCAGACCGATCGCGCGGGGGAAGATCGACTGCGTTCTTCACATTGAAGGGCAGCTTTTTCTTATCCTCATCGGTCAGTGTCTTTTCCCACGCGGCCAGATCGGCGGCAATGGCATCCGTTAATGACTTCAGATCGTTTTCGAGTTCCGCGATCCTGGCTCGAATCGCACGCTGCCGTTCAGGCTCACCTCGAGTGATCTGATCCGGGGAGGGGACATCTATTCGCGGCGAAGTCGGATCACTGCCGACAAATGCCGTACTGTTGAAGTAGGCGTACAACTGGTAGTACTCACGCTGCGAAATCGGATCGTACTTGTGATCGTGGCACTGGGCACAGCCGATCGTCAGACCGAGGAAAACCGTCCCTGTCGTATTGACGCGATCAACAACCGCTTCAACTCGAAACTGTTCGGGGTCCGTTCCCCCCTCTTCATTGACGAGAGTATTGCGGTGAAATCCTGTGGCAACCTGTTGATCGAGACTGGCGTTGGGGAGCATGTCCCCCGCAATCTGATCGATGATAAATTCGTCAAACGGCTGGTTACGGTTCAGGGCCGCGACAACCCAGTCGCGAAACTTCCAGATCGTACGTGGCATGTCACGCGTAAACCCGTTGGAATCGGCATACCGTGCGACATCCAGCCAGTCCCGTCCCCAACGTTCCCCGAAGTGAGGTGACGCGTACATCCGATCGACAAGCCGTTCGAAAGCATCCGGCGACGAGTCGCTCAGAAATTCGCGAACCTCGTCCGGCGTCGGTGGAACGCCACGCAGATCCAGCGACACTCGACGAATCAACGTCGCAGGTTCGGCTTCCGGTGATGGGGTCAGTGCCACTTGTGATTGTTTCGCGATGACGAAACTGTCGAGCGGTCCCCGCGATCCGTCAGTAATTTTCACGCTGGGTGGAATTGGATGGCGAACGGGCTGAAACGCCCAGTGGCCCCCCCCCTTGGTAACGGCCGCAACAGCAACTTCGCCTTGCGGATAACTGGCGCCGGAGGCAATCCAATCCTTGAGTAGTTGTATTTCCACGTTGGTCAACCCGGCTCCTTCCGGGGGCATCTTGGAAGCCCCTTCGGTACCAGTGACCGCGTGAATCAACAAACTCCTGGCGATGTCTTTCGGGACAACCGCCGGACCGCTATCGCCCCCTTCGAGCAATCCTCGTCCACTATCGATGCGCAATCCCGATTGCTGCTTCTGCGGGCCGTGACATTGCTGACAATGTTTGGCCAGCAACAGCTTGATCTGTCGGGAATAATCGACTTTGGGAGTCTCATCCGCTGCAGCCAGAGCCACAGGGAATAAGGCCATCCCAAATATGATCCTGATCACCATCGGCATCACTTGCCTCATTTGAAATACCAGCGGTCAAATCACGTCCCAACAGATCGGGCACGGCAAACGAGTATCACTCACCCGGTAACGCGGGTCAATCGCCAGAAACGAGTTGAGTGACGCGACCGAGGCAAAAATGAAACGCAGAGATGATTTACAGCAGATCCGCGAAACAGAAACCGTCCCGTTCGACAATCTCTCCCACCTGGACTGGGATCGCGTGATCGAACACCGGACCTGCATGGCAGAACGTGTGAAACTCGCCGCGCTCTCCGCAAGGATCGACAGTTGAAGGAAGGTCAGCAAGCAGCCTGTCGTCAAACTCCCGCCCCACGAATGACGAAGTGAGTTGTCTGGGATCGACGCAGGTTAACGTCGCGCGAAATCCTGCATTGATCATTTCTCGAGCCAGGGCAGGGGTATCGTCGGACGTACCCCAGACGGGGAAGAGTGGCTCGATCCCTGTCCCCTGCAGTTGCTGGATACGATAGGCCCGGATCTCCTCCAGAAAGAGGTCTCCGAAAATAAAGCGAGTCACCCCTGCTGCCAGGGCTCTTTGAACCAGCCTCTGCATTTGTTCTTCGTAGATGGCATTCGAACAGGGCCAGGGGATGGGGACTTTCCAGAGTGGCAATCGGACCTGCCTGGCTTGTGATTCAACCAGTTCCATGCGGACACCATGCATGGCGACACGTCCGAAAGTCTCATTGAATGTCGTTGCCAAGGCGACGACTTCGACATCGTCGCGCTGACGGACTTTGTGCAGAGTCCACGCAGAATCTTTCCCGGAACTCCAGAAGAGAATCCCTTGCGGCTTCATTCTGCGATTCCATCATTCAGTTCGCGTGCGGTCAATTGTCGTGCGGCAGATAGCCCGGACGGAAGCGGGTGCAGGCCGGGGTGCAATGCGTGCGCCAGGATCTCCATCCCATCCACCAGTCTGGGTCCCGGACGGCTGAAATAGGCATTCCCATCTGTGACATAGACACGTCCTGACTTCACTGCTGGCAAGTTCTTCCAACCGGGTCGAGCGACCAGGCCGGGCAAATCCTGCAATGTTCGCTCCATCGAGAATCCGCAACAGGCGATAAACAAGACTTCGGGGGCGGCTTGTACGACTTCATCCCAATCGAGCGTTCTTGACGGACGACCTGCCACCCCGAGGATTTCATCCCCCCCGGCAAGTTGAGCTAACTCAGGTGACCAATGACCACTGCTGAAGGGTGGGTCGAGCCATTCCAGCAGAATCATTCTCGTCCGCTGCGGCAGTTGCGATGAACGAACGCTGACCGCTTCAATGCGTTGTTTCAAATCCCGGACAACGACTTCAGCCCGATCCTGAATTCCGACCGCTTGCCCCACAGTGATCAACGTGTTCAGTACGTCCTGGACGGACATCGGCTCAAGGTTGATCACTCTGGGATTGCCGGGAAGTGAGCAGGCCGCAGCAGTGACTTCTGATTCGGCAACGGCGCAGACATCGCACAGTGCCTGAGTCACAATCAAATCGGGAGCAAGCCGCTGCAGAACTGGCATGTCCAGCGTGTAAAGAGCTCGATCCGTTGTCAGACGTTCTCGAACCAGAGCATCAATCTCGCTGCTGGTGGCGTCGTGCGGAATGAGTGTTCGGGTCACCTTCGGAAGTTGAGCGACAAACGGGGGGTAATCACATTCGTGCGTGACGCCTACCAGATGATCGCCCAACCCAAGCTGACAAATGATTTCTGTGGCGCTCGGCAGCAGGGAAACGATTCGCATGACCCGACCTTTTAGAATCCAGCAAGCATGCCACAAAGGCTTGCAACATTGCGACCGACGCGGGAACGATGTCCACCTGACGTGGACTCATTTCACAAAAAACGATGAATGCGAATTGATGAAGTTCGCGAGCCCCACATTCACGTCGTCGTCGGACAATGAGCATGCATGATCGTCGTCACGGATGCAACTTCCGATTCGGTCAGGAGCCCTCGCAGTCGTGCGGGGAACTGTGGAGAGACATGCCATCGCCCCAGGACATCAAACAAAACTTCCATCCGAGCGGGGTCGATCCCCATGTCAATTTTGTGTTGAAGTGCTTCGGTTGGCTCAAGGTCCAGAAACTGGCTGATCAGCAGAAAATCGGCATCGTTGGGGAGTTCGAGATACAGCAGTCGCAATTCGCGAGCCAGGTACGAATCCACCGGTACAGCCATATCAACGGGACCGCCGCGCATCTGATTCACAAACGCATCGGCATCCTGTTCCACCAAGCGAGCGGCCGCTTCGCAGACGGCGTAAATCACGCTTTCGTCCACCAGATCAGCGGCATGCGATTCACGGCTGACATGCCGATGCCATGTCGAAGCGAGCAGGTCGAGTTGAACCTGTGGTGGTACTTCCCGCAGAAAGGGGACTTCGCCCAGGTACCCGTACGCTTCGCCAGCGTCGAGCGTCGACCGTTTGTGCAGGGACAACCGCTCAAACGTCTCGCGAAACGCAACGCGAAACGCGACATAGCTGAGCAGTGACTGGGGCAGCGGTGTGGTGGAGATCTTGAGCATGTTTTCATGCTGATCGTCGAAAGGACCTGACACAAGTCCAATTTTCACGGATTTGCGTCCGGATTAAACAACACATGACGCACAGACCGTTTCGGCCACCCCGTTTCACGGACCGTTTTGATCGTCAAACTGAGCGTAAACTCACCAAGACGTACCAGTCAACGCCCGTCGCTGATCATGTTCGGCGCGAGTCTCGATGTTCGGCGCGGGTCTCGATGTTCGGCGCGGGTCTCGATGTTCGGCGCGGGTCTCCCGACCCCGCCGAAAGAGCCGACCGAAGGTCTCCTCTTTCTCCGCGCCGTCCTTGTCCTCCGTGTCCATTGTATTTTCTTTCCAATCAGAATGGACTGTGGACACGGAGTGCGCGGAAGACACGGTGTACGGAAGACACGGGCGCGAATCAGGTCTGAAGACGCAGAAAGACCCGATCGTAAGTTTCCAAAACCGCGACATACGCTGTGGTCAGAATTTGGCGACTTTGGTCAGATCACCGTGTGCAGTCGAGTCGCACGATCCGTCCCGACGTGAATCCGAGTACGATCCAGTCGCCCAGTGGTGACATCAGGACGCGGGTCAGGTCTTCCGGCATCGTCAGATTCCAGACGAGATCGCCCGAGTCGCTCAGTCCGAACAGATTCTGTTCCAGCGTTGCAGCGACGAGTGTCTTTTTCGAATAGCCACAGGAAACCTGCGAAACGGTCCCTTCCGTCAGGAAGGCACCGCGCGATCTGCCGTCGTCGCCGTCGTACGACTGAATTCCGTGTGCGAAACCCGCCAGAAACAGATTTCGACCGTCGCCTGAAGCGGCCAGATCACCGACGTTGGACCACAATTTTTCGGCCCAGATCTGTTCGCCCGACAGGGAATAGCGCCCGACAAGTCCATGCTCGGCAGCCGCAATGATTTGAGTTTCTGTCGTCAGCAGTTGCAGATAACGCAACGGCCGAACTGTTTCGAATCGGCTGATTTTGCGATTGGAAGTCGTAAAGAGCGCGGTCACTCCATCCGCCATGGAGACTGCTACGTGGGTCCCGTGGGCGTCGGTGGCGACGGCCAGGACATCATCGGGAACTTCGCGGTTCCAACTGAATTGCAGTTTGCGATCAAACCAGACGACCGTTCGGTCATCGATCGCGGCCACTCCTCCAACCCCGTTGTCAGCCCAGGCAACTCGCTGAATGGCATGTCGAGTTCTGATCAGCGAGATCATCCGGCCACGGCGGTCAATCAAGTAGAGACCACCCGAGGCATCTGCGGCGAGGATTTCGCCCGTCTCGCGAGCCATCCTTAAATCTGTCAGCGGTGCATCGACCGTAAATGACCAACGGAGCGTCGGTGAGACGCCCCGTCCGGAGTAAAGCCATTCCTCGGAACCGCCACTCATCTTTTGGCCATTTGCTTCCTGAGAACATCCAAGCCCGCTTCCACATCCCGATCATTGTCGAGTGGATCGCCCCGACGTCCTCGATACGACGTCCGAGTTGATTCCCCTGCGGCAACTTCGATATCCGGTTTGATACCAACCTTGCCGTAGGTTCGTCCACTGGGTGAGTAGAACTTGGCGGTCGTCAGTCGGAAACCAGATTCAGCATGGCCGGGCAAGATACTCTGGACCGACCACTTCCCGTAAGTCTTGCGACCGACAATTGTCCCGCGATGATGATCATGAATCGCTCCAGCCACGATTTCGCTGGCACTGGCACTGTCACCATCGGTCAGCAACACGATCGGAACATTCCAGGTCCCTGGCGACTGAGCCGAGTAGGTTGAGTTCTGATCCGGGGTTCGTCCCTGAGTCGAAACCAAGACTCCATCGTCGATGAACCGATCCAGGACTTCCACGGCGGCGGTGAGCAACCCACCGGGATTGCCTCGCACGTCCCAGATCAGGGCTCGCATTCCTTCACGCTTCAATTTCAGCAGAGCGGCGTCCAGTTCTTCGGTCGTGTTCTTCTGGAACCCGGTCATCTTGATGTAGGCGATGCCGTTGGCGCTATCGATGATCTTGGCGACAGGAATACTCTTCACTTTGACGGCACGTCGGGTCAAGTTCGCCTGTCGTTCTTCGGCGTTGGCCGGACTGGCCAGCGTCAATTGAAGTCGTGTTCCAGCCTGACCTTGCAACAGCGAGGCCGCTTCTTCCGTCGACATCTTGCGACAATCGACGTTGTTGATTTTCACGATCAAGTCACCAGCCAGAGCTCCCCCTTCTTCGGCAGGGCTGTCGGGCAGAACATTGACCAGCAGCAATCCCTTGCCATTTTCGGCTTTCATTTCGATGCCGATCCCGACGAATTCACCATCGATGTTGTTGTAGAGATCACCCAATTTGCCCGGTGTCATGTAGCTGCTGTAATCATCCAGTGAATTGCACCCGCCGAAAACAAACTCCATCACCACGGCACCTGCGGACAGGCCGACTTCGTACTGCGTCAGATCACAGAGTTCGACGACGGTGCGGCGAGCGTGATCCTGGCTGCTGATCGGCTTATTCCAAAAGGAATTTCGCAGAGTCCGGCGGAGCGCAGAGACCCGATTGGCATCTGCGGCGGGCAGATTGCGTTTCAGGAACTTGTCATTGGCCAGGGCGAAATAGAGGCTTTCGGTTCCGTGAGCAATGAAAGAAGTTGGTGTAACGGGGTCAACGTAGTATTTGCGAACTTTCTCGAGCACATCATCCAGATAGGTCATCGCTTCGGGGCGGGACACTTGGAGCATTGTGTTCAGGAAGGAGCGATCCGAGTAGCGTCGTTCGATCGAGAAGTGAATCTTCGACTGACGCAGGCCCTGCTTCAAGTTGTCGTTCTCGGGCCACTTTTTCAAGGACTTTTCATAAAAGTCGATTGATTCTCCCCAGTGGTGATCGGCCCGCAGCCGATTTCCTTCTGTGATGGCTTCCGCTTCGGTGGCCGGTTCGACCGATCCTGCGGGTTTGGATTCCTTCGCCAGAAGGACGGGTGAGCCAGAGAGCCCAACGGCCGAAGCCGCTATCCAAACAACGAGCGCCCACTCAACGAGTGTTGAAAAAGACATACAGGTTCCCCCGGATTTGTTGAGACCACACATGTACGCCGATCCCGCCCACTCCCCCTCGAAGTGAACGTTGGCGGACATTGCGGCCCTCAAATCCCTGTGGCACATCGGCATCAGGTGTTGCCTGACGACGACAGCCGCGTTGTCAAAATTGAATATAGGCCGGGTTCTGGCAGTGGTCAAACTGCAACATTTTTGTTGCAGCACATCCTGAAGGAATTGCAGGACAATCTTCGCGCACCCGTTCGGATTGCCCCGATTACGGGGATTCCGCAGGATATGGGCGAGTTTGACGGCTGACGGGGCTGGACTGGCACCCTGAGCAACGGCTTCACATCGGCGCAACCATATGCTGCAAATAACCTTGCAGATCGGCAATGTGGCTGGACACGATCATTCAGTCGATCGTAATTTCTCCAGACCGATAATTGATTCTCAATTCGTGGCCAACGAGAAGACCAACGCCCAGCAAGAGGAATTCTTTATCATTCGCGACAATTTCTGTGTCGCGCATCTCCGGCCATTCATCGAACATTCATTCCAAAACGAAGAGCTGTTCGATGCCCAATTTTCATTGCGTGCGTCTGCCGATCCGGGTAGCGAGCTCGGGCAGCTTCATTCAATGTACGCCCACACAACTGTCCGGCTATAAGTCGAACAGCGTCAACTGCTTATGTGGTTGGTTA
>JBAWWJ010000135.1:0-21724 GCA_037146815.1 Planctomycetota bacterium | reverse complement strand
TTTTTCACGTTCTTTCCGAACTCCGCTAAACAGGTTCGCTTACTTGAGGTCTAACCATGCGCTGCGGCGAACGGCGACAGGTTCAACGCGATCGGCACGTCAGGATTGCGCCTTTTAAAGGCTCGTTCAGAATCGCATTTTTATTCCAGATCGAAAGCGGAACACGAGTCAGGCCTCTTCAATGAAGACTTCCAGCCTTCCGTTGCGGACGGCCTTGACCAGAACGTCGTGATCTTTTTCACTCTGGTCCGCGTAAGCAATAGAGAATTCGGCAATTGCCTTGTCGAATTTGTCGCTCTTCCCCAGATAGCCCGCGATCTGAGTCGGTTCCCCTGACCGGGCGTGAGCGTGAGCCAGCGTCCAGCCGCAGATTTCGGCGTATTGCAGCATCACGCTCTGTGAAAAGATCTCGACCATCGGCTTGATTTTCATGTCCTTCAGCTGGCGAACGTAGAAATGCCTGTCAGCGGCTCCTTCGGTCCAGCCCAGAAAGAGGTCACTGGCCGACTGCATCATCCGACAACCATGTACGATTCGTTCGCCGTGATTTGAATGAAGACTCTTTCCTGCATAAGGCTCCAGCACCGATGGCCGTGCCTGTTTGAATTGAAGAAACAGCGGATCGTGTTCACTCGCCATCAACAGCAGGATTCCGCAATAGGTCCCCACACTGCCGACACCAACCACCTTGATGGCGGTGTCCATCAGCTTGAATCTATCCAGCAGCAGCCGTCGATCTTCTTGCATGGTTTCACGGTACTGGACGAACGCCTGCTGAATAGTTGCGATCTGCTCCTCGTAGCCTCGATCCGTCATGTGAAAGATCAGCGGAGGATTGTCTTTGATCATCGGGCTCAGTCCCGCCGTTGTTGCCAGTTCCGGAAACTCATGTTCAAGCACACTTCGTTCCCGAGCCTTGGCAAGTCGCTTCTGCATCCGTCGGGCCGCGTCCGTATCTTTAATCGTAGGGATCAAATCTTCTGCATCGATACTTGCGTACCACACGTCCATAACGTGCATTTCGCTGTATTCGAACATCCGTTCTCGATAGCTACGGACGCAATTGAGCACGGCATCACGCGCCACGTCGTTGCTTAATCCATTGTCGCGACACGCCAATACGAAACTGGCGGTCAACCGTTTCACGTCCCATTCCCAAGGGGCTGGCAGCGTTTCATCCAGATCGTTGATATCGAAAATCACCCGACGTTCCGGGGTTGCATACGACCCGAAGTTCATCAAATGGCAGTCACCACAGGCCTGAACACGAATCCCCGAAGCGGGCGTCTGCGCCAGATCTGCGGCCATGTTCAGTGCCGCGCCCCGATAGAACGTAAACGGGGAGACCAGCATGCGACCATGCCGTACGGGGATCAGGTGTGCAATCCGCCCCTGATTCGATTCTTCCATCAGCGTTATCGGATCACATCGGTGGTGCGGTACGTGCCAGGCTGCGTGAGTCTCACGCGGAGTCTTTTGCCGTAAGCTCTTTCCGAGTGCGTAGAGTTCTTCCCGCGTCGGATGTGATTTCAGCGACTGGCTCGTTTCAAGCGGATGTCGATGCTCAGGCTTCTCGTGGGACATGCGTTTACTCATGCGTCGGAGTTTTCAGAGGGCTCGTTGTTTCAGTTTCGTTCATTATAGTCTGTTGCGTGACCGACACACGCGGCAAGTCCCAAATGTTGGTTACTTTGGTTCAGGCATCGTCCTCAAGACATCGATCATCGGCTGCTGGCTGACTTGAAGCAGGCCCTCATGCGCCCGATCCAGGTCGACATTGAGTAACAACACACCCGCAAAGGCGACGGCCAGGACGAGAATCTCGGGTGAACGTGGAGTACCGGCGAGGCCAGACTGGTAGCCGATGGAAATCATTCCCAGCAGTGTGATGATGAACATCGCGATCCAAATCGTGAAGGGGATCCGGCTCTCCAATCCCACATAAACTCGCTTGCCATGGTAGTCAATCGTTTCGTTCAGCGATTGCAGGAATAGACCGGTCGGAATTGAAGCAGGCGCTCTTTCCGCCACTGCCACAGCGCGCGTCCAGAGTTTTTCGTGAATCTCTTCGGATCGCTGCAGTAGTTCCGTGACCTTGTGCTTTGGAATTGCATCCACGCGCAAGATGGTGTACTGGCGCAAGAGATCTGCACATTCTGACCGCTCTGGTTCCGGTAGTAACCGGGTCCGCAGATAGGTCGTGCCAATGACGTTCGCTTCCTCCATGACCGCCTGTCGGCGTGCGTCAAATCGTGAAGCAGCCATACTGAATGTAAATGCAAGCATAAATGCCACGAGACCGAGCAGGGCGGCCACCATCGCAGCGACCGGTTCATCCTTTTCTTTCACGGAAAGGATGTGCCGAGACTTTCCAAATCGATAGCCAAATTCAACGGCTGCGACGCAGACAGCTGTCGCCAGGATGAAGAATAACCACAGTGGAATGACATCAAGCGGCACAAAATTCATTCAGTCGCTCGGGCTTTCATTCTGTTGATTCACGATCGCTGACTCTGGTCTCAAAACGTGTGAGACTCGGTACACCAACGACTACTTTTTCTCAGCACGTGACAATTGATAGAGTTCACTTCCCATTTTCATCAGATAGACAATGTCGTGCACCGGATCGTAATCCAGCCAGCTCAGTCCACCAATTCCCTTCATCTCTTTCGGGGGAGCGACGGGCGCGGACCATGTGCCCCCACCGTCGGAGCTTTCCGCCGGGCCAGACTTCGTCAGAACGAACAGATGGGAGGCATTCTTACCGAATATCGGGCCGCACTGTGCATCTTTCACTTCGCCGGTCCGGGTCCAGGTGGACCCCTTGTCCTTGCTGACGATCAAACCCCCGTCAACGAGCCAGTACAGTGCTCCGTTGTACCATTTCGGTAATGCCTGGGCGCTACCTACGCCGACCGGACTGTATTCACCACAGGATTGAAATGTCTTCCCGCCGTCGACCGTGCGCATCAGGTGCGGCTTGGGTTGCTGTTTTGACTTTTCCTGAGCGACGACGGCTGTCTGGTGATCGAAGACCCAACCGGTACCATACCCCTTGCCGACTTCAGTAAACGTGCGGCCACCATCGCCGGATGCCAGCAGAAGTCCATTGGCTTCATGCTTCAGGGTCAGGATGAATTTCATCTCGGGATCAGTCCAGTCGACAGCACACCAGTCGACGTGTCCAGAATTACCGTCCAGCATCTTCCACGTGACGGCCGCATCGTCCGAGACAGATATCGGCGAACCGTAAACCAGGGCCGTCACCATGCGACGAGTCTTGCCAGTCGGATCAAGCAGCCAGCAACCGGGTGACTCAGTTCTCCCTTTTGGCTGAGTTTCACTGACTCGTTTCCACGTCTGGCCTCGATCGGCGGAATGAAACGTTCCTCGATCACTCAGGTTCGCCCAGAGTTCTCCCGTCTTATGGTCCACGACGATGCCACACAATCCTCCGAAGCCGGTCTTTTCGGACTTCAGAAGTTCAACCGTGACGGGCTTCCATTCCTGCGCGTTTATCGCCGTCGATAACGCAAACGCTACAACAATCCCCAGCAGATAGCGGACACGAGTCATCGGCAACTCCAATTCTTAGTTCGTCAGCGACTTCCCACACAGAACACGTGATGCGTTCCTACCAGAAACAGCTTACCGTTTGCTGCGGCAGCCGACGCATGGTTGGGATCACCCAGATCGTTGATCGCCAATACCTTAAAGTCGTCACCGGATTGAATCACGTAACTGACTCCGGCAGTGGCGAAATACAGACGGCCTTCTCCATCGACGATCGGACTGGCCCAACTGCTCGTCAGTTTATCGAGACGCTGGGCATAGACTTGCGTCCCGGTAGAAGCGTCCCAGCATTTCAGGATATTCGGTGTGTGCAGCCGGTAGACTCGATTCCCCACGATAACCGGTGATCCAATCGCTTCGGGAATCTGGTTTACGCGCCACTTCACATGGGTTTTTGAGACATCGCCCGACCCGGTGGGATCGATGGCGATTCCTGGGCCGCCGCGTCCGTTGTCACAGTAAACGATTCCGGCTCCGTACGCGGGTGACGCCGCTTCTCCACTGCCACGACAGGACCAGAGAGACTCACCCGTCCCAGGGTGCAGACTTTGGATACCACCATCGGCTTCACCCCCTCCCGAAGCGGCGATGATCAGTTGCGGCTTTCCACCAACTTCAATCTTGATCGGTGTACTGTGCGCGAATCCGGCCTGAGGCAACGGGGTCTCGCGGACAACTGCACCATCCGCCTTGTTATAGGCGATCAACCGGGAATCTTTTCGATTACCCATCGCGCACAGCATCAACACCGTATTTTCGAACAGGACGGGGCTGCTGCCGATCGTCACGTCGAAGTTGTGCGGTTTGATTTCCTGCCGCCAGACAAGCTTGCCGTCGTAATCGACGGCGGCAATGACAGATGAACCGAAGACAACAAACACGTGCTTGCCATCTGTGGCCGGGGTTGGTGCCGCATACCCACCGCCAGGACCGCTCCGGAAATCCTCGCGCCGCCACGGGCCAGGAGGAACCAGCGTATCCCAGAGCAGTTTTCCATCAGCGACGGAATAGCACAAGACGTGGTGCTCGGGAATCGTTTGTTTGCGATCCGTAACAGACTCGGGCCAACGGGCCGTACAAACAAACACGCGGTCACCCGACACAATGGGACTCGCGTGACCTTCACCAACAAGCGGCGACTTCCAGAGGACGAGAGAATTGTCTGTTCCACCCCAGGTGACGGGAAGATTGGTCTGCGTGGTGCTTCCCAATCCCGTCGGGCCGCGAAACTGTGGCCAGTCTTCGGCGTGTAACCGGTAGTTCGTCAGAAACAGCAAACCGATAGCAATTGTCGATACGGAAACTCGCATCTGGTCGAGCCCTCAGGGAAGCAGGTGACATGGTGAGAACTCAGCATACGGTCAACGGGGCAACACTGCCATGATTCGAACAGGTCCACCCGAACCTGACCTGACCTTGATCGGCGCCACACTCACAAAAAATCCTCGGGCCGCTTCGTCAACCAGATCTTCCGGTTCGAGGTTCGTCGAAAAAATGATCAGTTGCTGGAACGGGACCTGGATCTTGCGACCACTCGGCAATGTCAGAAAGTCGTGACGTGATTCCAGCGGCACAATCCAGCGGTTCAGCAGTTCACCCGGAGCGATTCGCTGGCGACCAAAGTCGTCGATCAACAGGCAACCACAGTTGCTCTTCAATTGCAAAGGGGCTTCGTTGACATTGCGATCCCGGTTATAACGCAGTTCAAGATTATCGAGGGTCAATTCGCCGCCAACAACTACCGTCGGACGTTCGATGCGAATCCAGCGACGGTCGACAGTGGCTGCCCGCAGCAGGCTGTCCTTTTCTTCCGGCAGAGCCTTGTGGAACTGAGTATCGTAGAACTTGATAATCTCGCCGTTTTCAATGATCGCGTGCGGAATCCAGATCGACTGACCAAAGCAGCTCGTGACACAGCGAGCCAATGTCGATTTTCCGTTTCCGGGTGCTCCGTACAGGAACATCCCGGCACAGGAATTGAGCGCGGGTCCCAGCAAATCGAAGATTTTGGTTTCGACGGAAATGCTTCGACAGGCATCCAGCAACTTCTGACGCGACGGAGCCTCGTCAGCGATCGACTGTGCTTCGACCGAATCAACATACTCGGCCAGTGGCACAGGTGCGGGGCCAATATAAGCGCTTTGACGAAGATGTCCGCGGGCTTGTTCGTGGCCAGATTCGGTCAAAACGTAGTTATAATCGTTCAGTGGGGCGGTGCCGGCATGCGTCAGCAGTTTGCGATTTCGCATCGATTCCAGGATCGGCACGACCAGGCGCAACGGGAGGCAGATCGAAGCCGCCAACCGGCGTCCACTGTTGCCGCCGATCATAGCCAGGTTACGACAAAGCAGCGCTTCGACAAACTGTTCGCTCAGGCCGGTTTCGGCAATCGACTTTGGTTCAGGCGGGCAAAATGTGTCTTCCGACATCAGTTGCGCCAGCAAGTCGGCATCGACTTCCAGTGGCTTTTCGGTCTGGGTTGCAGTCATGATCTTCCTTCATGCTCGGGTGGTATCGGTTCCGGCGGCAATTTCCACCGGCGCGGAACTTCTCCACGTAGTGTCCATAAACTCTAGGTCACGTTTCTAATTCGCGACGTGCGGAGCGTCCCCAAATTGCAACGGAACGGAAACGGCGGGCGACATCACTTGTTCGTCGCTGTCGACTCGCAACCTGACACCCATGTTTTTGCGTGCGACATTGAGCAGAAAGTTGATCCAACCGTCATAACCGGATCGCACGATTCGCATCGGCTGTGAAATCGCTTCCATCGTTAATTTCGGCGACGACTTAAGCATGGATGTCTTTGTACCTGACGCCCCGATGATTTCTGAAGAATTCTGGCATCGTGTTGATTCTTGTCCCCAATTCGTAAGCTAAGTTTTCAATCAATCTCTGAAGACGGAATTCGTTGGTCGGGAATGGTCCGTTGTCGGTGTCGCTCAAACGGAATCCCAACTTCAGAGACAGATGGAAGCAGGTGACCCGTGCGAGAATGGCTACTGGTTGGAAAGATTGGTTCATCGGGCGAGAGCTGTACAAAGCTGATCGACCCCGTTCCTTTCCGCGTTGGTCGGCGGCCAGAAGCATCGCTGATGGTTCCACGGACGACGATCTCGGGACTGCATGCCGAACTTTTCACGGCCGATGATCGGCTATTTGTGCGTGACCTGAACAGCACCAACGGCACGTTTATCAACGGCACACAGATCTCGGACGTGAGTGAACTGAACGAAGACGACGTTGTTCAATTTGCAGATGTCGCTTTTCGCGTGATGCATTCGATTCCCAAGAGCGACTCGAACACCGCATCTGAAAACTTCTGTGACCATGCGCTGGCACGAGTCCAGTTCGACAAGTTACTTCGTGAAGAAGTGATCACTCCCTACTTTCAACCGATCGTCAACCTGGGGACCGGGGCGACGGAAGGTTTTGAAGTTCTGGCACGCAGTCGGCTGATTGGACTCGAAACGCCCGGCCGCATGTTTGCTGCCGCTTCCGATTTGCAGATGGAAGCTCGCCTGAGCGACCTGATGCGCCGCAAAGGGGTTGAGGTCAGCCAATACTTTCATGAGATTCCCCCAATCTACCTGAACACGCACCCGGTCGAATTTGAATGCGACACTGCGTGGGAGTGGGTGAGTCGCCTGCGCGAAACTTCGCCGCATCAGAAAATCGTTATCGAAGTTCACGAAGGTGCTGTGACCGACGTGATTGGTGTCGCACGATTCCGCGCCCTCCTGCGAGATTACGACATCGGCCTGGCATTCGATGACTTTGGAGCCGGTCAGGCTCGGATCGCAGAACTGGCATCAATCCGCCCCGATTGCCTGAAATTTGACCGTAGCATTATCACGGGCCTGGATCACGCCGACGCTTCACATCAGCGATTCGTTCGAACGCTGGTTGACGCCATTCGTGATATCGGAGTCGTGCCGCTCGCCGAAGGAATTGAAACTCTGGGTGAACAGCAGATCTGTACGGAGATTGGGTTCGAACTGGCCCAAGGGTATTTCCTGGGGATGCCGCAGCCAATTGAAACGTACCGCGACTGGGAATCGTCACCTTCGGTCGAACTGATGGTACTCAGTGCTTCTGGCCATCCCGTGGCGACGTGACCGCCGATTTGATTGTAATTGACTTCGCCAGAGCTGCTGTCGCCCATCCCGTTGCAGCGATGGAAATGAACTGATCTTTGTCGTGAGGGTCGCCATTATCAAACCACGGCTGCACGGGCTTTGATCGCGTGACGACATGCCACGAACCATCGTCTTGCTGAGTTTCCAGAAGGTAGCAGACTCCTTCGCGGAACGATGCTTCTGACGCTGGTAATCCTGTTTCTGCCAGAACGTAAAGCGTTTGTCCTGTCGCGTAGGCATCACTGTTCATTGTGGATAATTGACTCCACCCGCCATCCACATTTCGGGCTGCCAGGACGCGATCTCGCAGTCCTTCCACTCGCGTTTCAGATCCACCCAGCAGGACCTCGCCCCATAACGCGAAGTTCAAGTCCTCCTGATCTTCCAGTGGTGCCGTTGCGAGCCATGCCTTGGCAAGTGTGATCGATGCAGCGACTTGCTCCTGCTGATCTTGTGAGGCAAATTGCTTCATCCCAATGGCGGACAAAACAGTACAACTGACGGAGGAAACTTCCAGCGGAGGTCGATTGGACGGAGGTTTCCAGCGGCCATCTGATTGTTGAACACTGAGCAGGTAGGCTGTCATTGCCGCCCCAAGGTCGTCTGGAGATTCATCTGCGAGACTCAACGTCCAAAGGCCGAAACTGACGGTTGCAGCGCGGCCGCCGACGTGTTCGCCTTTGGACAGCCGAGCCTTGCGCTCGTCGAAGCTCTTGCGTGTAAACTTCAACTGCGCATCAAACAGTTCCCGATTGAACTTGAGTCCTGCATCGCGGGCAGTTGTCATAGCGAGCATTGGTAATGTCTGATGATGGCAAGAGAAGCAGGATTGGTTGCCAGGATAGGCCCCTGCCCCGCGTTCCACGACCAGCAGTCCTCGTTCAATCGCGGCCTGCGTTACCGAGCACGGTTCCGCACCGATAGCAACTGCGCAAATCCAAATGGTAAGAAACGCCGTCTTTGCGACCAAATTCTTCATGGTTCGATCCTCTGGCCCAGGTCGTCCATCTCTTCGAGGGTGATGTAGATGACCCGAATCACATTGCCAAGCTTGGCGAAAATAAGTGGATAATCCAAGTGGCGCAGCGGTGCAGAAACTCATTGAAGCAGATAAACAACTGAAAGCCGTTTTCTCCACCTCGCGGCCGTGACCTGATTGCTGTCCTTTGAACGTTACCCGCTACTTCGCTTCGGGCTTTTCGAATTCAATGTGCGGTCCGATGCAGATCCACAGACGCGGATTCGAGGGCTCGTTATCGATTTCCGCATCCGCATGCTCGAACGCTTTCAGGGCATACGTCGCTTTGCCAAACTCATGGACTTCAGTTGCTTGCCGAATGGCGGTGGTGACCGAACCGCAGGCTGCTTCGCAAACCCATTTCGTGCCGTCTTCACCCAGCAACAGGATCTGCGCGATGAGTTTGAGTTCGCTTTCGCGAGCCTCTTTCTGCTTTGCGTTCAGAGTCTCAACCCGGTGCAGACGAATTGTGGCTCGTTCGACTCCCGTCCGGGTCCCCGTCAGTTTCAAATGAAACTTTCCCAACCGGCTTTCGTATTGAGAGATGACTCCATCCTGATCTGCCGAGACTGCCAGCTTGATTTTCAGCATCTTCTGCAGGCGTGATTCGATTGTCGCACGGTCCAGATCATAATGCTGCCCGCGGCGAACATCGCGTGCCCAATGCGTAGGGAGTTGAAATCCCACGACGTTGGTCGGCGCATTTTCCTTAGCGGGGTGACGCGAACTGCATCCCGCGAAGGTCGCCAGAAACAGAGACAGGATTAACCACAACCTCGCCACTTTGCCGCCTTGGAACACACGAGTTGGCAGGATTCACGGATCTGAAGAAATGACCGCAAGTGCGGTGTTTGTAACGAATTCGGCAAAGGTCTGTCTAGCCCTCAGCCCAATCAGCCGCCAAAAGTGCCTGATCCTGAATTTGACGAATGGCGTGCGACGTTGATAGCATCCGCACATCATGCCGACTCTCACCACTCCCTCGACTCCCTCCGCCGTCTGGAATCGTCAGCATTTGCTCGGTTTACAGGGCCTTTCCCCTGTCGAACTTCGATTGATTCTGGATCGGGCTGCGGAATTCAAGCAACTGCATGCCGCTGGTCATACCAAATTGGACCACTTGAAAGGGGTGACCGTCGGAAACCTGTTTTTCGAAGCGTCAACCAGGACCAAGACCAGTTTCGGGCTGGCCGCCAAGCGACTGTCGGCAGACACAGTGGACTTCACCGCGTCCGGCAGCAGCCTTTCGAAAGGTGAAACCTTCATCGACACCGCTCGAAATATCGAGGCCATGGGTGTCACGCAAATGGTCGTCAGGCACAGTACGTCAGGGGCGCCGCACCATCTGTCGAAACATCTGCGGGCAGGGATCATCAATGCGGGTGACGGAACCCACGAACATCCGACGCAGGGGTTGTTAGACATCTTTACCATTCGCGAACATCGCGGTCAGATCGAGGGTTTGACCGTGGCTCTGGTTGGCGACATCCTGCACAGTCGTGTCGCCCGCTCGAATATCTGGGGGCTGACAACCCTGGGTGCGAAAGTCATCGTCTGTGGGCCTGCCACCCTGATTCCTCCGGAAATCGAACGACTCGGCGTGGAAGTGAGCCACAGCCTGGATGACATTGTCCCGCGGACGGATGTCATCAACCTGTTGAGAATTCAGGCGGAACGTCAACGCAGTGCTTTTTTTCCATCGATCTACGAATACGCACACTTTTTCGGGATGAACGGGGCTCGTGTCCAGCGGGCTCGCCAGGATGTGCTGATCCTTGCGCCTGGCCCGATCAACCGCGGAGTTGAATTGACTCCAGAAGTTGCCGATGGTGATCGCAGTGTCATCCTGGATCAGGTCACGAACGGGCTGTTCATCAGAATGGCCTGTCTGTCGCTGCTACACGAAGCACGACAATGCTGAAATCGATTTGAAATATATCAAAAATTCTGTCATTCGGATTCCAAAAGAGGCCTTGCCGCCGATGTCTTCTCTGTTGATTCGCGGTGGTCGAGTGATCGATGTGAGCCAGCGGCTGGATCAGGTCGCCGATGTTCTTGTGCGCGACGGTCGAGTTGTTCAGATCGGTCGTGAGCTTGGGGATGTCGATCAGGTCCTGGATGCCACGGGCTGCATTGTGTCGGCCGGATTCATCGATACTCACGTTGGCATACGTGATCCCGGTTACGAAGAAGATGAAACGACCGCGACAGCGACGGCAGCGGCATTGGCAGGTGGCTTTACGACAATCGCTGCGCTTCCCGATACGCAACCGGTGGTTGATAACGCTGCGGCAGCCGAGTACGTCGTCCTGCAGGCCAAGCGAGCTGGAAACTGTCGCGTTCATCCGTTGGGAGCTGTCACGCGAGGCCATGCCGGGGTCGAATTAGCCGATCTTGGGCAGTTGGCCCGCAGCGGTGCCTTGGCGTTTACAGACTCGCAGTCGCCGATTGCCAGCGCCGAAGTGATGCGCCGAGCCTTGGAATACGCTCGGATGTTTCATCGGCCAATTTTCGTTCATCCGCAAGACCCGACCCTGACCGCTGCTGGAGTCATGCACGAAGGGTATTTCTCCACGCTGCTGGGACTGCGGGGAATGCCTGCGGCTGCGGAAGAGATTATGGTCAGTCGTGATATTGCGCTGGCGGAATTGACGGGGGGACGCATTCACCTGATGTCCATTTCGACCACGGGATCAGTGGAACAGGTTCGCCGCGCCAAGCAGCAGGGGATCGCAGTGACGTGCGATGTCACGCCACATCACCTGGCCTTGTCGGACGCGGAGATGCAGGGATACGACTCCCGGTTCAAGGTTCGCCCGCCGCTGCGAAGCTCTGATCATATCGCCAGTTTGATCGATGGTCTGGCCGACGGAACGATCGACGCAATCTCGGCCGATCACCAGCCCTATGCTTCTGAAAAGAAAGATCGCGAGCTGGATCAAGTTCCGTTTGGGATCGTGGGACTGGAAACGCTGCTGCCGCTTTGTATCAAGACTCTGATTGAGCCGGGTCGACTGACGTGGCTGCAATTGCTCAGCAAGTTGACGACCGGCCCCGCTGGAATTCTGCAACTCCCGCAATCAGGGTCACTGGCCAGTGGCGTTCCCGCCGATATTACCGTGATTGATCCGGCTGTCGACTGGTCCATCGATCCGGCACGGTTCCGTTCCAAGAGCCGAAATACTCCGTTTGCAAACTGGTCGGTCCGGGGACAGGTTCGAACTGTTTTGATCAATGGCGAAGTCCGCTATCGCTCAGAAGGCTCCTGACGATTGGTGCGATAATGTCTGTCCCGTTCCTGCTGATTGATGGCTATAACCTGTTGCACGCGGCGGGATTGTCGCAGGCGCGATACGCCCCCGGCGAATTGCGGCGGCAGCGTCATCGACTGCTTGTCCGCCTGGTCAATGAATTGACCACCGAAGAACGGGTGCGCTGTACGGTCGTCTTCGATGCGATCGAAGCCCCGTCGGGTCTGGATCGTTCCATGCGGCACGCGGAACTGCTGGTACGCTTCGCCGAACCGGGGCATGATGCGGATTCGTTAATTGAAGAATTGATTGAGGCGCATTCCTCCCCAACGCAATTGTTGGTCGTTTCCAGTGATCATCGGATCCAGAAAGCGGCACGCCACCGACGTGCGGACACCATTGACAGCGAAGTGCTGTTCCAGCGGTTGTCAGCCCGTGCGAGAGCGGCCGCTGCAGCCAAACCGGCTCCTCCCAGTTCCCCGAAAAGTCCTGCGAAGTCGGGTGAAGACCTAGCGTACTGGCTGGGTGAGTTTGGTGAGATCGATGTTGCTGAAATTGCTCGAAGCGATGATCCAGATTGGTCCGCAGCGACGATCGACCCCTGGCAACAGAATCTGAATGAATTACAGAAGCATCTGGACCAAGATGCAGACCTTGACGAATGGCTGAATCGCCCGCCCAAAGGTAAGGGTTGGTAACGGTTTCGGTTTGTTTAGGGCCTGTGGTGCGAGTATAATCACCCGGGACGCAGATGCTCATTCCTGAGCATGATTGCGGTCCCTCGCTAATCTTTCGGCGTACAAAACAATTCGACAATTACCATCATACGAAATGCAGGTCCGTTATGTTCCCCTGCCAGCGATATTTGTCTCAGCCTCTTTCCCGTCGACAGATGCTAACTCAAGGGGCGAACGGATTTGGTGCGGTGGCACTGTCGTCGATGCTGGCCAGCAGCGGGGCGCTGGCCGCTGGTACCCTGACCACCAATTCACTGGCACCAAAACCGACTCATTTTCCCGCAAAAGCCAAGCACATCATCTTCCTCTACATGGATGGTGGGCCATCCCAAGTCGATACGTTCGACCCGAAGCCAATGCTGGAAAAACATCACGGTAAGAGCCCTTACGAAGTACTGGGGAAGGTCGAGCCGACTCAGTTTGCGAATATCGGCAAGCTGTTAAAATCGCCGTGGGCCTTTAAGAATTATGGCGAGTGTGGACTCCCTGTCAGTGATCTGTTTCCGCATGTCGGAACGTGTGCAGACGAACTGGCCGTGGTTCGCTCAGTCGTGTCGCAGTTTTCAGAACATACGTTTGCAAACTACTTCCTTCATTCAGGAAGCGGGTTGCAGGGACGCCCCAGCCATGGTGCCTGGGTCAGCTATGGCCTGGGATCCGAATGTGACGATCTCCCAGCGTTTGTGGTTCTGAATGGCGGACTGATTCCACCGGGTGGAATGGATTGTTTTGGGAGTGGATTTCTGCCAGCCGCCTATCAGGGGTCAGTCTTTACGTCGGGCGAAGCTCCGGTGGCAAATATTCGTCCCAGTGAAAAATCACGTGAAATTCAGGATGCAAAATTAGCGCTGATGCGACGTTTAGACCAGTCGCGACTGGAGAAACTGGGGCATGTGGATGCATTGGAGTCGGCGATTGCCAACTACGAACTCGCTGCACGGATGCAAACTGCCGTTCCGCACCTGACAGACCTGCGCAGCGAAACCAAGGAAACGCAAGAGCTTTACGGTCTGAACGACGAATATGGCAACACGCGGCATTTTGGACGTAACTGCCTGGTGGCTCGGCGACTTGTGGAACGTGGCGTGCGGTTTATTGAACTGACGTGCCCAGGGGGAAATGGAGATCGCTGGGATCAACATGGGGGCCTGGTGGATGGTCACACGAAAAATGCCAAATCGGTCGATAAACCCATTGCTGGATTGATCAAAGATCTGAAAGCTCGCGGGCTGCTTGGCGAAACATTGATTGTCTGGTGCGGCGAGTTTGGCCGAACACCGTTTGCCCAAGGGGCAGACGGGCGAGATCACAATCCGTTTGGCTTCACCATCTGGATGGCTGGAGGCGGAGTCAAGGGTGGAGTGACGTACGGAGCAACAGACGATTTTGGGTACCGTGCAGTGGAAAACAAAGTCGAAATCCACGATCTGCATGCGACGATGTTACATCTCCTGGGAATGGACCACACCAAGTTGACTTACCGGTTTAGCGGGCGGGACATGCGACTGACAGACGTCCATGGACACGTCCTGAAAGAGATCCTTGCGTGAGTTCCGAAAAACCTTCAGCCCTGTCGGACCGCATTATTCAGCTCGAAACTGCGGTGGCGCACCTGCAGCACGATCTGGAGCAGATGCATCAGGCGTTTGTCAGCATGCATCTGGAATTGAAGGGAAGCAAGGATCAGTTGGCGCGGTTTGAGCAGAAGCTTCAACAACTGTCCGAGCCGGCTGAGATGCGCGATGCGAGTGAAGAGCGACCGCCCCACTATTGATGGATTTCTGATTCATTTTTGCGTGCATAGTGAAGTCGAGTCGTTCAGCGAGGTAGTTTCCTTGAAATTCATTAACTGAATTCCGGAAGGGATTTGCATTTTTTCGGAACCGATTCCATAATTCCTATGGTCTTAAGGGGGTTCCCCCAGAAAAGGTGTTCATCGTGCTCGTAAATCCTCTCTTTGCCGGGGCTCGCATTTCCCCAAATCATTTCCCCAAAATGCTTTGCCTCACAGGGTTTGTCGCGCTGTGTTTTCTTGACAGCGTTTGTCGCCACTTGCCTGAAACGTCGATTGGAAGTTCGCCGTCGTGTGCGAGTCCGCTTCACGCCTGCAATAGTAGTTGCCGTGTCGTTAGTCCATCGATCCAGGGGAAGTATGCCTGTGCATCCCTTCCGCTCGATTTCAAACGCGCCGCCGCAACGCAAGCAATCGCGAAGCCGAGGGTTCCTGCCGCTGTTGTATCCGCTGCAACGGCCTTCCAGTTGCACAGTCGTCCGGCAGCTACGAAAAAAATCTATCTGGATTTTGACGGTCACACCACCACGGGAACGCCATGGGGCAGTACGCCGATTGTGACAACTCCATTCGATATGGACAATTCTCCAACGACCTTCTCTGCCGCAGAACTGCAGCGGATTACTGAGATCTGGCAGCGTGTCGCCGAGTGTTATTCGCCGTTTGATGTTGACGTTACCACAGAGGCTCCCACGGTCGCTGACTTGGTCAATACCGGGGGCGGTGATACGAAGTGGGGGATTCGCGCCTTGTTTGGCGTATCAACCCCATCGCCCGCACCAGGTGCCGGGGGGGTCGCATTCGTAGGCGGATTTGGATGGAATTACGCTGCCAACCTTGATGTTCCGTGCTTTATCCTTCAGCAGGGGATGGGAACAGAGGGGAAATACAACGCCGATGCTGCCGTTCACGAAGTTGGGCATACTCTAGGGCTCAGTCACGACGGACAATTCCCAGCAAGTGACTCGCGTCACGTCGAGTATTACGAAGGACAGGGGACGGGGAAAGTTGCCTGGGCTCCGCATCTTGGCGTTGGCTACTACGTCCCTCTGGTGCAGTGGAGCAAGGGCGAATATGCGAATGCCAGCAATACAGAGGACGACCTGACGATCATTACGACTCAAAATGGTTTCGGATACCGAGCTGACGATTACGCCAATTCCCAGGGAACTGCTGCTGCAATTCCAGGGAGTGCGACCAGCGGGATTTTTAATGTCAATGCACGTGGCGTGATCGAAACAGGCGCTGATTCAGATTGGTTCAAAATCGTTGCCGGTGCTGGTTCTCTCACGATTAACGCCGTTGGTGGCCCGGCAAACAGCATGCTCGATATTCAGCTCAGCTTGTACAATTCGACTGGCACGTTGATCACCACGATCAATCCGCCGGATGACATTATCGCGACTCTGAGTCAGACCGTGACCGCTGGTACGTATTACCTGAAGGTCGAAGGCGTGCCCCTCGGCAATGCATTGACGACTGGCTATACCGACTACGGAAGCTTGGGGCAGTATTCGTTAACGGGATCGTACACGGATGCAACCACCAGTGGTGTTCCCGTTCTCGGTGGAACAAACGACCAGTATTATGGCGTCACCCAGGCTCCGAAAAACCTCAACGTCGGACTGACGGTGACAGACGCTGACAGCGCGACTCTGTCCAGTGCGACTGTGAAGATCAAGAATGTTGTCGCTTCGGAGGATGGGCTTCGCGCAAATCTGTCTAATACGACTACCGGTAACATCACCAGCAGTTACAACAGCAGCAGCGGAACATTGACGCTGACGTCAGCCAATGCCACCGCCACGGTGGCACAGTTTCAGGCGGCATTGCGGACTGTTCAGTATTCAAATACCAACTCAAATCCGACGATGACTCCCCGAAACGTTGAGTTCCAAGTCTTCGATGGAAAGAATCTCAGCAATATTTCGCCCTGCGTTGTGACGCTTGGTTATTTCTATGTTAACTCCGATTTCAACACGGCGACGAAAACGTTGACGTTGACGGACGATGTGGGTGACAACACAGTCACCGTGACACTTTCGTCTGGAAAGTTGACAGTTCAAGGAAGTGGCCCGACAAAGATTGGGACAGCAGCCAGCAGTCAGACTTCGGTGTCTTATAATGTTTCCGGCAACGTCAACCTGACTTTCAACTTCTCGGGTGGCAGTGACTCAGTCTCCGTATCGGGAGTTTCCGCAACAACGGCAACAATCAACCTCGGCAACGGCAACGATACGCTGACGATGACGCTCTGCAACATCACGTCGCTCACAGTCGATGGGAGTAACGGGGCCGATGTGGTCACGCTCAGTGGAACGAATGTCACGAATCGCGTTTACACGAATGTTCCTTAATTTGATTTCGTCCCTGTTAGCACACCACAGTGGATCAGCGTCGGGATGATATCACCGGGAACCAGTCCTGCGTCAATCAACCATTCGCGATACTCACGTCCGCTGTAGGCTCGTCCCTCGGTGAGTGAAAAGAGGGCTGCGGAATAGAGCGCGACGGGGAGCGGACCGTCGAGTTCGTCATTCAAAAAGACGTCGTGAATCATCAGGCGTCCCCCCGGCTGCAGTGCTGAGGCACATCGTTTCACCAGTTGCTGGCATTCCGGCACATCCCAGTCATGCAGGATGTTGGAAAGCAGAATGTTCTCTGCAACTGGTAACGGATCTGCAAACATGTCCCCAGGCTGGCATGTCAGTCGGTCCGCAACGCCGTATTGTTTTGCGAATTCGTCAGCGACTTTCAGAACCTCGGGACGATCGAAGATAATGGCTTTGAGATTCGGGTGTTGGCGCAGGCAGGCGATGGCATAGATCCCGGTTCCTCCTCCAACATCCAGCAATGTTTCGTTTCCGAAGGAAAGCTTCTGGGCAAGGACCGGGGCGACATTTTTCGCGCGACCTGCCAGAGCAAGAGTCAGCCGTCGCGCTGACTGTTCGGACTCCATCGCCGAATCGAGTCCCTCGCGAAAGATGAACGCAGCCCCTGCGTCCGTCTGCACGGCGGGTGCGAGTTGGTTCGATCGAAGCCGATCGACCATCGCCACGACACCAGGACTTTCAGCTGCGAGCCCAACATAATCTCCCACGTAAAACTCGCCGTTCGGAATCAGATGCTCGCTCGCAATCGATGTCAGATGAACCCGGTTGGACTGATCGAAATCCAACAGTCCCATCGCTCGCAGTGCGGTCGTCAGAACGACAAAAGACCGCGGTGCCAACTGTAGCCGATCACGAAGTGAGTCCGACTGTATGGGCTCTGCTGCCAGAATTTGAAACAGATTGAGATGAGCGACCGCAGCCGTCAGAAGTTCCGTCGCATAGCTGCCCCGAAAATGTTCAAAGATGGAAGTGGGATCATTGACGGGGGTGGAAAGAGCGGACATCGGAAGTTCCTGGTATATGTCAATATTTGAAGTTCGACTCGTTGATGGGCAGAGAGTCGCCTGTCACCAACCATAAACAATGGAATACGACTGAAGTGAATCACTCGACATCGCACGAAAGGCTTTGCGTGATCGCTTCCATCAGAGGACGGACACGTTCCATTTCACGATCTTCGGCCTGGAAGATCACGAGGACCGATTGTGTTGCGGTATGAAAGACGATTAATGATGCCGTGCTGACCAGTTCCATGCAGACGAAGTCGATCTCCCTCGCGACAACAGGGATGCCCTGAACCAGCACAACCGGTTCCTGAACCTCCATGTCATCGTACATCTCGCGAAAGGCACGCAACACGGTTTCGGCGATTTCCTCGGGATCGTGATGTCCTTCGAACAGGCTGAGGCTCCAAGAGGCGGTCGCCGGGCTTTGGACAGTGATCATTATCTGCTCGTCATTCGATTCTTTTTGAACCTCCCAGCCATCGGGATAGAAGAACTGAACTCCGTTTCCGGAATACGAGGCATCGTTCCGAGAGGTCAATTCGTCCACAGGACCGGAATGATCATGGTCGTGATCATGGTGACTGTCGTGGTCGTGGTCGTGGTCGTGGCAACCACATCCGTCATCGTGCTTCACGGGAATTCCTCGTTGAGTCGGGTTTTTGAGTTTCAAAGTGCGACGTCCGGCCGCAATCACGTCAATCTTCGGGCGTGACGGATGCTGACGTGGATGGTATTCTAAAGAACACGTTCGCGTTCGTCCCCGTGCGGGAGAAAATCTTAATGTTTGATCATCAGCTTCGCGACCAGTTAGCGTCAGTAGGGAATCGACTCGGTCGGCTTTGGCTGTGGAAGCGGCTGACATGGTGCTGGATCGCCTGCACAGTTCTTGTCATTGCCTTGTTTTTCGGGTTTCCTCAATCGGCACTGGCGATTGGCTCCGTTGCCGTGGCCTCGGCAATGACCGCCATGCTGCTTTGGGCTCGGTCGAATTCACTTTCGCTGCCCCGTGCCGAAATCGCTCGAACGGTCGAACAAGCGTTTCCAGATCTGAATTCGCGGCTTTTGGCAGCACTCGAGCAGAGCCCCGATATAAATTCCGGGCGATGGAATGTATTACAGCGTCAGGTAATCTCGGAAGCGGTCCATCACTCCCGAATCAACGACTGGATGGAAGCTGTTCCGGCGAAACGCATGCGTGGAGCGTTTCTGCGTCAAACAGTGGCATTGGTCGGATTTCTGATCGTCTGCGGATATGTCTGGCCAGTCGCTGCCCAGCGAAGCAGCAGTCAAGCTGCCAAGCCCAGAGTGGCGAAAGCAAATCTGGAATCCGAATCTGAACTGCCGGTGATTGAACCAGGGACCGTTGAACTGGAACGCGGGAGCAATCTACTGGTCCTGGCGCGATTTCCCAGCCAGCCACCTGCCAATGTTGTCCTCGCATGGCGTCCCAGTGCGGGAGATGAAGTCATTCTTCCGCTGACAAAGAGTCTGGACGATCCGGTTTTTGCCGGGCAGTTGCCGCGAGTTGCTCAGGACCTCACTTATCGAGTCGACTACGACGGTCGCCGGTCCCCAGAATACAAGGTGACCGTCTATGACCTTCCTGCGTTAGTCCGGTCTGATTTGCAGTTGATGTTTCCCAGCTATACCGGGCTAGGGACAAAAAGACTGGAAGATGCGTTCGTCGCAACTGTGGTTGAAGGAACCTCGATCGGGATCACCTGCCGACTGAACAAGCCGGTCGCACTGGCCAAGCTGGTAGATAAGGATGGAACCTCGATTCCACTCGTAGTCGATCCCGCCAATCCGCTGATCTATTCAGCCGATTTCGTACCGAAGCGGACTCATCGTCTGGAACTAAAGCTGTTTGACACTGCCGGTCGCCAGAATCGTGATCCCGAAGAATTCCGTTTTGACGTCAAGCCGAACACGCCACCTGAGATCAAGCTGGCCTTTCCTGCTCAGGACGTGAAGGTTTCGCCGCTCGAAGAGATGCTGATTGAAGCCACCGCATGGGACGATTTTGGAATTCTGAGTGCCGGGATTGTCGTGACAATTCCGGGACGTGAACCAATCACCGTCCCTCTGGGAACGACGCTCAAAGGTGGCGAACACCATAAGCTTTCCGCCGTGCAGCGACTGGAAGACTTGAAGGTTGATCCAGACGAACTCGTTTCGTACTACATTTTTGCCGAGGATCACGGCCCGGATGGCCAGGTGAGGCGCGTCTCAAGCGACCTTTACTTTGCAGAGGTCCGTCCGTTCGAAGAGATCTTCCGGCAACTGGAAGGACCGCCTGGTGGCAAATCACAGTCGTCAGGCAGCCAGCAACAAAAGAATCCGATGGACCAGTTGATCGAACTGCAAAAGCAGATCGTCTCGGCAACCTGGAAACTGGCGCGGCCGCCTCAGTCAAACTTCGACGCCAAAGTCAGTGAGAGCGTGAAGATCATTCAGGAAAGCCAGAAGAAGGGAATCGAACAACTGGAATCGCTGAAAGAGCGAATCAACAATCCGTTGCTGGTGCCCATCCTGTCGATCATCGGTGAGCGTATGGCCGACGCAGACAAATCGCTCGGCGATGCGATTGCGGACTCAAGTATGCTGCCACTTGGGGTAGCCTCGGTCGCTGAGCAGGGAGCCTATCAGGGACTGCTGAAGCTGCGAGCCAAAGAGCACCTGATGATGAAGAGTCAGCAGAGCGGAAGTGGATCAAGTGGCAGTTCCAGTGCGTCTCAGGAACAGATGGCCCAACTGGAACTCGACAACAAACAGAATCGTTACGAATTGCAGCGTTCCGCTCAAAAACAGGCGGATTCGTCGCAGCGTGAAGAATTGGCAGTTCTCGACCGCCTGAAAGAACTCGCTCGCCGCCAGCAGGGGATCAATGAAAAGCTGAAAGAGCTGGAAGCGGAGTTGCGGACAGCAAAGACCGAAGTCGAGCGTGAAGAACTCGAGCGGCAATTGAAACGGCTGCGCGACGATCAACAGCAGTTATTGCACGATGCCGACGAAACTCAAAACAACATGGCCCAGTCGACTCAGCAAGCCAAGATGAACGAGGCTCGCGATCAACTGGAGCAAACGCGTCAGCGAATGGTCGACACTGCTGAAAAGTTGCGAGAAGGTCAGTTGTCACAGGCACTCAGTGCGGGAACACGGGCCGAACGTGAACTACAGCAATTGCAGGAGGATTTTCGCAAACAGACGGCAGGCCGATTTGCCGATGCCATGCGTTCGATGCGAGATGCCGCGCGGCAGATCGCTGAGCGCGAAGAACAACTGGCAGAGCAGTTGAAGGGAGTGCAGGACGAATCGAAGCACTCCCTGCGACAGGCCAAGAATCGTCAGAACCTGGAAGCGGAATTCAACGAACAGCGACGACAGACGGCAGAACTGGTGGAAGATGCGAAGCAGGTGGTCGAACAGGCTGAACAGGCCGAGCCACTTTTGGCCAAGCAACTTTACGACACCGTCCGTGCGACGCGCGAAACAAAGACGGATCAAGCACTTGATGCGACGGCCAAGCTCTTGAAGAGCGGTTTTCTTCCAGAGGCACAGGAAGCAGAAGCACAGGCTCGCGAGGGGATCAATCGTCTGAAACAAGGGATTGAAAAGGCGACCGAATCCGTATTGGGTGATGAAGTCGAATCACTGAAGCGAGCCCGCGAAGAGTTGGCTCAGTTATCAAGCTCGCTCGAAAATGAAATTGCTCAGCAACGAAAAGCGGGGGAGAAGGAACAAGGTCAGCCAGGACAGGGTCAGCCAGGACAGGGTCAGCCAGGACAGGGTCAGCCAGGACAGGGTCAGCCAG
>JBAWWJ010000134.1:0-22011 GCA_037146815.1 Planctomycetota bacterium | reverse complement strand
AATGTGTTACCCATGTCCCCGAACACCTGTTACCCATGTCCCCAGTCTATACAGCTTCAAGCTGGGTGCGCAGCAAAAGAAACCTCAAGCCAAGCGTCGATGCACGAGTCCCGCTAAACATTGTAAAACGCCGGCCTAAAGTTTCTTGGGCCTCCGGCCCCCGGCTTGAAGCAAGCCGGGCCACCCAGACATTTCAAAATAACGACACAGGGCTCACGGTGAAAATCTCACTGTGAGCCCTGTGTCGTTATGTTTCAGATATTCAGACGGCGAATATCGACGCCTGCCTTCACGCGAGGCATATCACCGCGAGTTACTCCTCGTCGTCAAGCTTCGCTGATCGTTTACGAACGGCCTTTTTTAACGGGCCTTTATCCGAGGGGTCGGCCTTCGTCGCAAAGATCCTGCGGATCGATTCCAGCAGCACTTCCATTGGAAATGGCTTTCTCAGGTAGTCGGCAACGCCCAACATTTCTGCATAGGCCTTGTGTCGTCCCCCTTCATTTGCGGTGATCATGATCACGGGGGGTGGCGTATCCAGAGTCTTCAAGTATTCGAGCACAGGAAACCCACCGAGGCGCGGCATCATCATGTCGGTAATGACGAGATCCGGTTTCAGGGAACTGATCTGCCGCTGCCCCTCGGCCCCGTTAGGGGCCAGGAACACTCGGTAACCATTGCTCTGCAGGACCCCATGCAGCATCGACGCGATCTCGCGATCATCGTCGATAATCAAAATCGTCTTCTCTGGGGCCGCGTTCGGTTCGTTCGAGGACATGTGGACCTCCGAAGAATTACTTCTTCGCCTTTTTCAATGTGCCAAGATATTCAACAACGTCTGCCATCTCTTCGGGTGACAAAAGTTTCGCCAGATCAGCAGGCATCAATGAAATCTTGTTCTTGATACGTTCTTCGATCTCTTTCTTCTCGAAAGATCGAACCAGGGCATCCGCACCGCGTACAGTGACTTTGCTGTCGTCTTCACTGATGATGATACCACTCACGGTGGTTCCATTCGACAGGCCAAGCGTCCAGGCTTCATAGTTATGGCTGATTCCCGCACTTGGGAAAACAATCGATTCGAACATCGCCTGACGGGCGAGCTTACCACCGATTTCAGACAGATTCGGCCCGACTTCTTTTCCTTCTCCATTCACAACGTGGCAGGTGTTGCACTTGCCGACCGTTGCAAACAATTTCTGCCCCTGACCCACATTCCCCTTCAGTTTCACCAATTCGCTGAGTGGCGGAAGTGGTTTGTCATTCTTACCGGGAGGAGCCGGGAAGAGGGCCAGGACTCGTGCTCGCTGAGCATCGTCCAAAGGTCCCGACTGCAGCGCTGCCGACAAGGCCGGTGCAAACGTTTCGTCGAACTCTTTTGATTCTGCCAACTTCAAAACTTCGGATGCCCCCACTTTTGTCAGCGTGGCTCCCTTGATCGCCTGACGGCGCAGATCGCCTGCTGCCTTGGCATCCTTGACGATTGGCAGCAGCAATCCCGTTACCTGTGCGTCACCCGAATTACTCAGTGCCGTTGCCATTCCGAGTGCAACCCGGCCCTGGTCCTTCGTCGACTTGAGTTGTTCTCCCAGGACTGCAACCTGACCTTTGGCCAAAAGAACACGGACAGCATCCAGTCCCGCTTGATCATCCGGACGCTTTGCAGCCAGTTCCGCGAGTTCAGCGTACCGTGTGGCCACGCTGAATTTATCCACGAGAACGATGTATTGAGGATCTCCCTTTAGCCCATCGAGAACTCGGTTGAGCGCCGCCAGTTGCTGAGGATTCTTCGTGACATCAAATCCCTTTAGACGACCGATGGCTTCGGTGTTGACGAACCTGGTTTTGGCCTCGTCTCCGAAACTTCCGAATGCCAGATTGATCAGTGCATCATCCTTCTCGGCCCCAACGAGGAAATCGAACGCTCGCAGGTAACGAGGTACGTCCGCTGCCGACACGGAATTCGAAGAGATGATCCCGACCAGCAATCCTGGACTTTGCTTGGCTCGTGAACGCCAGGCAACATCACGTTTGGCAGCATTGGCCCACGGATCACCGACCTTGGCATTGTTTGCTTCCAACCAGGCTGCGATGCAGGCATCCCAATTGTTGTAGGCACCAATCCCGAGTGCTTCCAGGTACCAGCGATCCTGACCGTCATGCTGGCTGGCGAGCGTCGCCCAGAAATCAGCATGCTTGGCAGACGTATATTGATTGAGAGCAATAGCACAATCACGACGAACTTCGATGGCTGGGTCCTTGACCAACGCAGCCAGAACCGACGTCAGATCGAGCTTTCCACGCAGTTCGCGAGCCAATCGCAATCCGGCGATCCGGATATCTGGATTGGTGTCGCTGATCGCCTTCGCAACGGCCAGCGGCCCCTTTCCTTCGATCTTGCCGAGCAACCAGAAGGCGCGGGCGCGAACTCGAGGATTTGGATCACTTTCGAAGACCTTCGACAAGGCGGGTTCTGCCTTGTCACCCTGCTCATGCAAGGCCGTCCAGCCGAGGTATCGAGTCACTTCGTTCGGACTCTTCAGGGCAGCAATTGCCCCTTCGATGGTGCTGACATCGACCTTGGCAAACTTGTAGGGTGTTTTTGGCGGTGCTACGCGGAACAAACGACCTCGATCGGCATCCCCCATGCGGTGCCCACCGACGCCGGGATCGTACCAGTCGGCGACGATCAGCGATCCGTCCGGAGCAACACAAACATCGGACGGTCGGAACCAGTTGTCGCGAGCCCCCAGTAGGACATTGACGATCTCTGCGGAATAACCAGCTCCTGCTTTCTTCGCAGGATAAGCACGTACGACGTTTGGCCCCGCGTCACAGTGGATGACCTGGTTGTGGAAGACCTTGGGCAACAGATCTCCTTCGTACACGCAGATCCCGGTCGGAGATCCGGCCCCCGTCTGCAGCAGGTTTGGAACGACACCCGGATCGTTCAGATGCCAGTGTCGCAACGGGATTTCTGTCTCAATGTTCGTACGAGGAGACGTCCAGCCAGCCCCTGTGAATTCGTCCTTATAGCCGTAATTCCCGAATTCCATCACATAGTTGATTCGGACACCTTTGTTACCGTCATCATCGTTATCCGATTGCCACAAGGTGCCAAAGCTGTCGACAGCAATTTCCCAATTGTTACGGAAGTCCCAGCCGAGTGTTTCGAATTCGCTGCCATCCATATTGCAGCGGAAGACCATTCCTTCCTGATAGGGCTTACGATGATCGTGCACTTCGCGCCCCGACAGATCGACGATTTGCTTGCCATCTTTGTCCTTGATCCGGCGTCCGCTGTTACCAAAATTGAAATACAGCTTACCGTCTGGGCCGAAGTGGAAGGCGTGAATCCCGTGGTCGTGCTGAGTTCCTTCGATCCCCGTAAACAACACCTCTTTCCGGTCTGATTTCAGGTCGCCATTATCATCGTGAAGGAAGAAGACACTGTCGCCGCACGAGACGATGATCTTCGTCCCTTTGCCCGACGGAGTTGGTAGAACGCAAATCCCGTGTGCCGAATCAACGTCATGCCCCTGATGAAAGACCGACTGCTTATCCGCAACGCCGTCACCATTGGTATCTTCAAGGATCAGAATCCGATCCCCTTCCTTGCGTTCTCCGTTGCGATGTCGGTAGTTCACGACTTCGCAAACCCAAATGCGTCCCAGGTGATCGATGTCGATGCTGGTGGGATTGAGCATCGCGGGATTGGATGCTTCGCTGGCGAATAGTGTTGCTTCGAGGCCTTCCGCGACATCCAGTCCCGACACAGCATCTTTCGGATCCCGGCTCCCCGCGCCACCGGGGGCAGGTGCTGCCGATGCCAGTTGGACGGGTGGTTTTTGTGTGTAAACGAGGAACTGAACCGAACTGCTGTTTGTCGCCTGATCCGAGCCACCGTTGTCGATTCCCCCTCGCGCCTTGAAGCGAGTTGTTCCGGATGGGAGATCAAACGCGATCACCGAGTTTGCATGGGTCCCGATTCCATACTCCACGGGTTTCCCGGCAATCTTCAGCGGGTCACCGCCAGCATTCTTGTTCAAGCCGACATTGCCCCATTCGGCAGCGGCCGATTTCCATTTCAACTCGGTCAGTTTCTTTTCACCCGACGCCGAAACCAATCGAGGCTCCGCCCAATCGGCCCAGTCGCATCCAAAGCCGTCTCCGCCATCGCGAACGACAAGGAACATTTCCTTCGCGCCCGTCACATCAACATCAATGTCGACAGACATTCCCGGAGTCGACTTATTGATAACTTTCGACTGAAACTTTGGTTCCTGAGCGATCGCCCCGGCTCCCAAAGCACACAGCGTTGCGAAAGAAACAACATGGCGGAAAATCATCGAAGAAGGCTCCCTACGGGTTGGAAATGGCTCAAGTGATCTTTTACGCAAAATTGGAGTTCAAGGCGTAACTCCAAAAGAAGTGTCTGGCCTGAGGGTGAAAATTCCTCGGAAGCGGATACCTGTTGACGGCGAGTCGCACGGCAACTCGCCCGCCTCTGGTCAGCCGCTCAATGGACTGATGATGATCAACTACTTGTTGTATTCGTCGATAATCGCCTGCCAGCGAGCTTCGTTGAAGTCGGCTGGAATCGGTTCGTCGTGGTTCTGCAGCAAGTCCTTGACTGTGACAGCACCTGGGGAAACTCCGTCGGCGGGAACATCGACACCGGCGGTCCAGACGATCGCGTTCAGAATCAACTTACGGAACTGGTTGCTTCCCCAGTTCACGTGGTTGTGTCCACCGGTGCAGCCAAACCCTCGCCCGCCGTCAGCACGCTGGGTCGCCCAGGCCATGTGCTGAACTTCTTTGTTCTTGATCGCTTCACGGACAGCGGGATTGCCGCTGTGAGGGCCGTCTCCGCGTGACAGCGTGCTGTCAGGAGGAAGGTCGGTCAGAATAGGCACAACGCCGTTCATCTTGTCGCGAAATCGCATGTGATAGTACCATTCGTCGTTCGTCGAGAACGGCTTCACACCACGAGTCACCTGGTGTTCTGGAAACTTGCTGTACTTGGCAACCCAGTGAGGATTGACCGACCAGTTAGGTTCGAAATAGCCACCGGTCCAATCGAGAAATTTCTCACCCGAAGGACCTTTGGGGACTTCGACTCCGTAGTGAATACAGACGATTCCGGTTCCCTTGGTGGTCAGGGCGTTGAGCTGATCAAGGTGGGAGTTAAAGGGATGTCCGCCACCGCCGTCTGAGTAAATGATGACGGTGTTTGCGGAAGCGAGCTTTTCATCGCTGGGCCAGCCAGCCTTTTGCAGTGAATGAACTTCAGCATCCACCAGACCGCTTTCGTTCAGAATGCGAGCGAGCAGGCTGCAGCCTGACAGGTGGTCGTGAGCCCCAAAGCCGTGGCTGGGATTTCCCGCCAGCAGCAGAGCTTTCTTCTTACCTGATGCAGCAGCCCCTGAAGCAGCCGCTTCTGGCTTGAGTGTCTTCAGCTTGATGTTGCGGAACTGGACCTTCATCGCAGGGCCGGCATGCAATTGCAGGGCAAGCACACCCTTGGCACGGCGTTCTTTCTTGTCTTCATCATTGCAGATCGATGTCACGACACCGTTGATGCGATGCGTGAAAGTGAAACCTTTGGCTGTGATGTGGTACTCGTTCCAGTCTTCCTTCTTAATCTTGGTCTGGATTTCTTTGGTGTCGCCGACCTGCTTCACGACGGTTGGCTTATGATCGTCGCCGATCACCGTTTCCTGACCACGATTGGCGAGAATTCCACGGAAGCGTTCGCCGTAGTTAATCCCGGAATAGGTGTCGCCCGCTTCAAAGTCAGCCTGATATCCGCCGATGACCCACTTTTCGTTAGGAACTTCGAAGCTGCGGTATTGAATCCCCGAGTTTCCGCCAACGATCTTGTATTCCAGCTTCAATTCAAAGTCGGCCGTTTCACCGCCACGCCAGATGATAAACGTATTCCCTTTGGTCACTTTTTCAGCGGTCGTCTGCCCGGTAATCGTCCCATCTTCGACTCGCCAGAACTCAGGATTTCCATCCCATTTTTCCAAAGTCTTACCATCAAAAATGGTTTCCCAGCCATCCTGAGCCTGAGCCGTCAGTCCCATCGCCCCGAGAATGGCCAGAGCCATCCAGGCCACCATCATCCTGCACCGCATGTTCTTCTCCTGTTGGAAATCGTAGGTGATTATCGAATCACTCAGCGCGGCTGAGCCGTACAGAACGGTCCAGACCGATTCGTCCAGCCTGGTTTCGGATCCGGACCGAACCGCGCGAGGGGACATTGGAACATATTGGCGACTCCCTTCGCAACCGCGGGGACACTGTTGAACGCGTAATCACTGATTTCCGCCCGTGAACGGCTGGATGCGAATTTGTCGAAGCCGAATTCATCGACGAGTGCCAGACACGTGATTGATCTTCGCGGCTGCTCAGACGATTTGTTTCGAGTTCCAGCCCGTTCGGCAAAGGGCTGCGGCATTATATAGTCGTGGTTCGCTCCGCGAACCAACGCTACTTTGGTAGACAAGACTTCTGATGACGAGGCAAAGATTTGAGTTGCCATGAGAAAATGCGGCGTTGGTTCGCGGAGCGAACCACGACTATCAGGACCACGTAACGGCGCGACCCAGCGAGTCAGTCGCGGTGTGCTTGCTGTTTCGAAGTCTCTCCCCGCCGTCTGTGGATTTCCGCAAACGTGTAGACATTTCGACTTGGCGCGGCTGTTTCCGCTCGGCAACATATCAACGGGATCGTATCTGACTTGTCTGACAGCTCGATCACCAAATCCATGTCGAATCCGTTTTGTCCAGTCTCATTCGAGTTCTTTGAAGAGAGGTGGAATCATGGCAATGCATCGACGACGGGCGTTCACGTTGATTGAGCTGCTGGTGGTGATTGCCATCATCGCAGTTCTGATCGCCCTGCTTCTTCCGGCCGTTCAGCAGGCGCGCGAGGCGGCTCGCAGAACTCAATGCAAAAACAATCTGAAACAGATTGGACTGGCACAGCACAATTACCACGACACATTCAACACGCTGCCTCCTGGAGCTATTCAAGCCTTCCCCCCTGGAAACGCACAAAATGAAGCAACGTGGGTTTCGATGATGCTGCCGGGAATCGATCAGTCAACTCTCTACAACCGGGCAAACTTCAGTTCATGTTTTGGCTGCACTGTGGCACCGGGGAACCCGTCTTACGAAATCGTTTCACCCACAATTTCAGCGATGGTCTGTCCTTCTGACGTTGATGTCGGACTGGCACTGGGAATCTATCGCCGAGGGAACTATGCAGCTAATACGGGGATCGGGCCACTTCGAAGCGTATCAGACCCGAAGGATCCAACGCGAATCTCGGGGCCATACACCATGAACAGCAGCACCAGAATGCGAGATTTTACGGACGGGACAACAAATACCATTCTGGTATCTGAGCTACTGAAAGTACCAGGCGACGATTTTCGAGGCGTGATGCATTATCCGGAAGGTGCCTTGTATCAACATGACCAGACACCCAATTCGAGTGTCCCGGACCAGTTTCGATCGGGGCTTTGTGTCTCAATTACACGTGCGCCCTGCACCGGAGTCTACACGGCGTGGAACAATCGCGCGATTGTCCTGGCGGCTCGCAGTCAACACGTTGGCGGTGTCCAATCGCTCTTGGCCGATGGCTCTGTTCGCTTCATCAGCAACAACATTCACCGCCCCACATGGCAAGCCCTGGCAACGCCCAATCTGTCAGAGGTGCTGGGCGAGTTTTGAGTCTGCGTGCCGCAGGATTGAGATACAGACGACATAACAAGAGGACAAGACATGATTTTGAAGAGTCCATCGCGCGCGACAAATTATCGATTCGTGACTTCGCGGTTCCTTTGCAGCCTGGGACTCGGGATCGTCATGATCTGCGGCTGCGGAGGAACGCGCGGTCCCGAGCGAGCCAGTTTATCAGGACAGGTCACGTTTGACGGAACACCGATAGAAAACGGTTCGATTGCCTTTATTCCCGATGGAAAGACCGTAGGTCCGACAGCAGGGGGTGTCATTGAAAAGGGACGCTATACGGTCGCACGCGAATCAGGCCCGGTCCTAGGGACGCATCTTGTGGAAATCAGGGCTCACAGGCCGGGAAAACAAATCGAAGTGGCCGGGGCCGGTGGTGCCTCGGGAGGTCCGTCAGGCGGCGGGAGTGTTCAAGAGACCGAAATGTATATCCCCGAACAGTATAACAAAAAGAGCACATTGACGGTGACGATCAAGTCCGGTAGTAATGTACATGACTTTGCCCTGAAATCAACGCCATGACGGTAAAGGTGAGTGCCTTTGGCACGCCCTTGTGCCGAGGAAACTGATAATGCGGGAGCTGGAATCCGTCGCAACCCGATCTGGACGCACCTCGCGGCGTGCCTTTCTGCAAGCTGGGTTTCTCGGGATTGGCAGCCTGACATTGGCCGAGATGTTGAAGTTGCAGGCGAAGGCTTCCTTCAAGTCGTCGCAAAGTGATAAGGCTGTGATTCTGCTCTGGTGCGGTGGCGGGCCAAGTCAGCTCGAAACGTATGACATGAAGCCCGACGCTCCCAGCGAAATTCGCGGACCGATGCATTCGATCAGGACGAACGTGCCCGGGATCGACGTTTCCGAACTGCTCCCCTGCCATGCGAAAGTCGCCGACAAATTCTCTCTGATTCGCTCCGTCAGCCACGGACATAGCGGTCACCCTGACGGAACCTTTCGTTTCACAAGTGGGTTTGGCAAGGACAAGAGTGGCGGATTACTCAGTACAGAATCCAAGCATCCTTGCATCACGGCGGTGGTCAATCGAGCGTTGGGTATCACTCGCAATGGCATGCCGGTCTCGCTGGACCTCAGCAGCGGCTATCGCTGGTACGGTTCACCCGGATACTGGGGAGAAATGTATCGCATCCCAGTGGCGTCACGTGGGTTGGAAAATTGGCGATTGCAGGTGAAGCAGGATCAACTGGAAGATCGTCGGTCGCTGCTGTCGCAGTTCGATCGATTCCGGTCGGATCTGGATCATGACGGCAATCTGAAGGCAATGGGCTACTTCCAGCAGCAGGCAACCGAGATTCTGCTTTCAAACAAGGCCCATGAGGCCTTCGACGTTTCCAAAGAGGATCCACGGTTGCGTGAGCGATATGGTGTTGAGTGGGGTGAGCAGTGTCTGATCGCTCGGCGCCTGGTGGAACGTGGCGTGAATATGGTGACGGTCCATGTTCCCGGTCGTGCCCCAGGGAGCCTTGGGAAGAATTATGATTGGGATGACCATGCGGTGAACTGGGACTTGATCGAAGCGATGCAAGATCGCCTGCCGTTCTATGACCGAACCGTCGCAACCCTGATTGATGACCTCCATCAGCGTGGCATGAACAAAAAAGTGCTGCTCCTGGTGACAGGTGAATTCGGCCGAACGCCGCGAGTCGACAACAACGCACCCGGGCGTTTTGGGCGCGATCATTATCCGGCCGCCATGTCGATGCTAATTTCGGGAGGAAACGGCCCGCTCGGCACCGTCATTGGCGCCACCAACAGTAAGGCAGAATATCCCGTTGATCGACCACTCGATCCTGACGACATTCGCGCCACGCTGATGCATCATCTGGGGATCGACTACACACAGGAACTGCCTGACAACGCTGGGCGTCCGGTTCGATTGTGCTACGGACGTCATTTGGCTGAATGGGCTTAGAAGTGTCACGCGAGGCTGGAGTGCCACCCAACGCGGGTAACGACATTTTGAACGGCGAAATTTGAGCCGCCGAACTCGTGAGAGTTCGGAGATGCGTTGAAAACCCTGGAATTCTTGAGGTGCGATAGTCGTGGTTCTCGGCAGATTACACCTCGAGGGACGGCAATCATGAGCCTCGGAGTACACTTCGCGCTTTCTGCTCGGGATGCGACTCGGCTCCTGAAGTACAACGATCCAGACGAGCTTGTCGAATTCATTACTGAAGATCTCGAAGAGCAGTACCTTGAAAACGACAAGTGGTCGTTCCAGTCCGACAAGGCATGGGATGCCATCCATCGTTCTCTGACGGATGGTCAGCTCAAATATGAATCCGGACCATTTCCGCTCGCCTACGCAATCCTCGGAGGGAAGCCGCTGGATGCTGGCGACGATTATACAGCATGCTTCGTTGGTGCAGACCAAGTGGTTGAGGTCAGCAATGCTCTCATGAACGTCACAAAAGAATGGATGCAGCAACGATACCATACACTGTCGCAAACGGAATATGGTCCCGTTAGCCAAGAAGACTTCGACTACACTTGGGACAACGTTGAAGGCTTACGAGACTTTTTCGCCAAGGCCGCCAAGGCTGGACGAGCAGTCCTGTTCACAACAGATGCGTAGAAGAACCAAGGCTGCCGAAGGGGCCAAGAAATGTCGACGAAGGCGGTGATCCGGAGCGACTGGCAAAGCGGGATTTGACATCAGAGCTATTTGGCAACCGCCCGGTTACAGTTCCCGGGGTTCGTGCTTCCGAGCTGAAAGGGACTCCGAACGAGGTCGCCAACTTGCCTCACCGTCGCTGGTGATTCAAAGTGTTGGGATATCAGGTCACAGCAGGCTTCGTACTTCTCCAGCAGCACGGCGACCGCTTGAGCCATGTCGATAATAGGCGAGCCTTGGCCCGCTTTTGGTGGAGGTCGCCGTCGGATACGATGTGGTGATGAGTGCTGTCACGAAAATTCTGTCGGCGATTGAACGCGGAGATGAAAACGCGGCGGATCAACTGCTGCCGTTGGTTTACCAGGAACTGCGCAAACTGGCCGCAGCGAAGCTCGCAAACGAGAAGCCGGGGCAGACGCTGCAACCGACGATGCTGGTGCATGAGGCTTATGTTCGGCTGGTGGACGTGGATCAGCCGCAGCAGTGGAATGGTCGCGGCCACTTTTTTGGGGCTGCGGCCGAGGCCATGCGCAGAATTCTCGTCGAAAATGCACGGCGTAAGCAGAGTCAGAAGTATGGCGGCGATCTCAGACGAGTTGAGCTGGATGTCGCCGACGTGGCCATCGAGAACCCCAGCGAGGATCTGCTGGCCCTCGACGAAGCCTTGACTCAGTTTGAGCAGGAGTGGCCGGATAAAGCCAAGCTGGTGAAGCTGAAGTATTTCGTCGGGCTGACGATTCCCGAGGCATCCGAAGTGATCGGCGTTTCGACCGCGACGGCCGAGCGGTACTGGAAATTCGCCCGAGCCTGGTTGCATTCGCAGCTCAAAAGCGAATGAAATCTGAAAAATGGTGATGGGATTCCTGCGCGGTTTTCGCACTGTTGTTTGACGAGAGCCATCACGGGAGCCAGATCGGAAGTCGCCGGGGTCATCCATGACTGACAAAAAGCCAAGACTCGATTCGTTGTTCGAAGCCGCAGTGGAGATGAAATCGGCTGCCGAACGAGCCGCATTCCTCGACCAATCCTGTGGCGACGACCTGGAATTGCGGAAACAGGTTGAGCTGCTGTTGCAGTCGGACGAGCAGGCGGGCAGTTTTTTGAATCAACCGCCGGGGGACTTCGCGGCGACGATTCTGACCGATGACTCTGGCGACAATTTGGCCGCGTTGGAGGCGGGGCTGGCTACGGCGTTCACTGGGGAACAAGCCGTCGTGGTGGGTGATTGGAATCACAGCGTTTTGAAAATGTTTGGTCAGACGGTCCCCCGCGTCGCGTTGCGAGATCCTGTTGCAGAGGGTGCCGATCCGATCGTGCGGCCAAAGTCGGCGGAGATGCCCGACCGCAACTCCGACAGCAGGTATCAATTGCAGGGTGAGATCGCTCGCGGAGGGATGGGGGCGATTCTCAAGGGACGTGATACCGATCTGGGGCGCGATCTGGCGATCAAGGTGCTGCTGGATGCGCATAAGAACAAGCCGGAAGTCGTTCAGCGGTTTATCGAGGAAGCGCAGATCGGCGGGCAGTTGCAGCATCCAGGGATCGCTCCGATTTACGAACTGGGACAGTTCGCTGACAAACGGCCGTTCTTCGCTATGAAGCTGGTCAAAGGGGAGACCCTCTCGAAGCTGCTGGCTGATCGGAAAGAGTTTGTCGCCGAGCGAGGCAAGTTCATCGGCATCTTCGAGCAGATTTGTCAAACGATGGCTTATGCCCACTCGCGCGGAGTCATTCATCGCGATCTGAAGCCCGCCAACATCATGGTGGGAGCGTTTGGCGAAGTACAGGTGATGGACTGGGGGCTGGCCAAGGTGCTGCCGACGGGTGGAACGGCTGATGAGAAGAAGGCTCGTGACAAGCAACAGGGCCAGAGCATCATCCAGACGCTGCGCAGCAAAGGAGGGAGTGATACGCCAGGGAAGATTGGCTCAATTGGATCCCAGACCCAGATGGGGAGTGTAATGGGGACTCCCGCGTATATGCCCCCGGAACAAGCGCTGGGTGAGATTGATCATCTGGATGAACGAGCCGACGTGTTCGGTCTGGGAGCGATCCTGTGTGAGATCTTGACCGGCAAGCCCCCCTATGTCGCCAACGACGGGACGCAGGTTTTCAGGATGGCCTCTCGCGGCAAGCTGGCAGACTGCTTTCAACGACTCGAGGCCTGCGGAGCCGATGCTGAATTGATCGCCCTGACGAAGCACTGCCTGGAACTGGAACCGCAGAATCGTCCGCGTGATGCGGGTGTACTGGTGGGCCGCGTCTCGGCGTACCTGGAATCGGTCGAGACCAAGCTGCGAGAAACCGAACGCGCGAAATTCGATGCTCAGGTTCGCGCCGAGGAACTCCATCGACGACAAAAGCTCGCTTTCTCCGCCGGTACAGCGATTGTGGCTTCACTCGTGATTGGTATTTCAGTCAGCGTCTGGCAAGCGGCGCGGGCAAGCCGCGAGGCGGAACGTGCGGAGGTGGCCGCAGAACTGGCCCAGTCGCAGGAACAACTTGCCCTCGACACAATCGATGAATTGCGAGCGACCGCCCCAGCCTTTGCCGAGCAGGCGAGGGCTCTCGCGGCGAAGGAACAATTCAGCGCGGCAATCGAAAAGCTGGACTACGCCGTGAAGCTTCGCCCCGACGCGGCAGAGTTTCTGCTGGCGAAAGGTGACCTGCTCCAATGTCAGCTCAAACTCGCCGAAGCCGCGACAATCTTCCGTGAAGCCCTGCGCGTGCAACCCGCGCTCGCCCGCGCCGAGGCTTCCGCGACACTCTGCGACGAACTGCTCGCGGCGAAACCGAACGATGACGGAACGCTCAATCGCGAAAATCTCGCGAAGCTTTACCTCGCCATGCAGCGGCAACAGCGCCCCGCCGCCGAGCTGATGCCTGTGGCGCGGCGGATGGGTGAGGAGAACAAACATCTCGTCGAATACTGGCTCGCGCGGCTCAAAGACCTCCCGGTGTCCGGCGAGAGGCCGCTCAAGGACCGCCTCACCGTTCGCGAAGACGGTCGACTCGCACTCGACCTCAGCAACACCAAGGTGCTCGACCTGTCACCACTCGCTGGTGCACCGCTCGCGGCGCTGAATCTTTCTCAATGTCCAGAACTGAGCGATCTTTCCCATTTGCGCGGGCTTGAGTTGATTGAATTGAATCTCAGCGAAACGAGCGTCGTTGATCTCACTCCGCTGCGTGAAATGCTGACTCTGGAGAGGCTGGATCTCTCCAACAGCCGGGTATCCGATCTCACCTCGCTCGGCACCCTGCGACTGAAATCGCTCGAATGCAAACGCTGTCCCATCAGTGATCTGAAGCCGATCCGGAAGATGGCTTTGGAAGTGATCGATCTACTCGGCACGCGCGTGGCCGACATCTCGCCCCTCATTGGAATGCCGATCAAGAGCATCGACCTCTCGCTGGCTCCAGTGCTGGACTTCTCCCCGCTGGCCCAGCTCCCGCTGGAAAAGTGCTACCTGCAGCGCAACCGCATCACCGACCTGGCAGTCCTGCGCGGCAAGCCGCTGAAAGAGCTCGTGATCTGGGGTTGCGAGGAAGCGCGCAACTATGCGGTGTTGTCGGAGATCAAGACCCTCGAGCTCCTCCTGATTCCTGCCAGCTATCGCGACCTGCCGGCGAAAGATTACGAAGCCATCGGCGCATTGCGAGATCTTCCCCAGCTGCGCCAACTCGGGGCGGAGATCATGAACCGCATGGGTTACGCGGCCACCGGCTCAAAGGACATCTTTTGGCAAGAGTGGGACCGTGAGCAGGCCTTCTTTGCAGCATTGCGGTCGAATGGCATCCTCTTCAAGTTTCGCAAGCAGCCTGGCGGGACGTATGTGCTCGATTTTGCAGACCAGCCGTTGCGCGACCTCTCGATCCTCCAAGGCATCCCCATTGATGAGATTGACCTCCACCGTTGTTCGTTCGTGGATCTGACGCCGCTGCGTCCACTGAAATTGAAAAAACTCAGCCTGAGTAGCAATACAGTCACCGATTTCACCCCCTTGCGTGGAATGCACATCGAACGCCTTTATTTGAACAACTGCCCCAAGCTCACAGACATCTCGTTTCTAACGGAGATGCCGCTGCGCGAACTCTATCTTGACGGCTGCCAGAACCTGACCAATGTCGCCGCACTGGCGGAAATGGCGACCTTGGAAAAGGTCACAGTGCCGGCCGACGTGCAGAACGTCGAAACGCTGCGCAAGCTGCCCAAACTCAAACGGTTGGGATATCGACTGTTCAACGGTGTTCCAGACACCACTGTCACTGAGTTCTGGGAGGCTTATGACTTGTTCAGCAAGCTACGCGAGGCGGGATTGAAGCCCCAGGGCGTGCAACGCCTGGAGAACGGACTGTGGGATCTGGATTTCACGGAAGCCGATGTCTCGAATCTTCACGTGCTCCGAGGAATGCCGATCGAGAGACTAAGCCTGTGGAAAACCAAGGTCACCGATCTCTCGGTATTGAAGGGGATGCCGCTCAAATACCTTGAGCTCAGCCATACGCCGATCACCGATCTGGATCCGCTCCGGGACATGCCGCTCAAGAATCTCAGGCTATTCCGCACCCAGGTCAGTGATCTGAGTCCACTCCAAGGCATGTCGCTCGAACGAGTGGATCTGAGCTACACCAACGTGACCGACATTTCCGTCTTGCGAGGCATGCCTTTGATTGAGGCGGGGTTCATGAGCTGCCCCGCGCTCACCGACGTCTCGCCCCTCGCGGATTGCAAGGAGCTTCAGACTGTCACCCTTCCGCCGAACGCGAAGAACTTCGAGTTCCTTCGCGCCTTCACGAAACTCCGTCGCCTCAGCTTCGCGGAGGACAAGACCCCCGCTGAGTTCTGGAAGGAATACGACACCCAAACCTGGCTGCGAACGCTACGCGAATCCGGCATCGTGATCAAAAGTATTCAACGACTGCCCGACGACACCTGGCAATTGGACCTCAGCAACGCCGCCATCAACGACCTCATGATCCTGAAGGGCGCGCCGATCAGCGATCTCAACATCGGGGCCACGGCCGTTACGGATCTCACCCCCCTCCGCGGTATGGCGCTGAAGAAACTTTCGCTCGCCAACCTCAAGATCGCCGACTTGAGCCCGCTCCATGGGATGCAGCTCGAATCGTTGCAAATTATCGGGACCAATGTGAAGGATCTCACGGTCCTGCGGGGGATGCCGCTCACTTCTGTGAGACTCCTCAAGTGCTATGATCTCACTGACCTCACGCCCCTCGCGGATTGCAGAGAACTTCAGAACATCCAGCTTCCTCCGAACGCGACCAACATTGAATTCCTTCGCCCCCTTCCCAAACTTAAACGCATCGGTTTCGGAGATGATCCGAAAAGCACGTGGCTCCCCGACAAGACTGCCACTGAGTTCTGGAAGGAATACGACGCGAAGAAGAAATAACCGGTCCCCGGCAACCTGCGACTGACACCACCGCTTCCCAAGCTGCCGAGTGATTCAAACTGTCCACCGTTCCCCTCAGCACTGGCGAACTGAGTGAGGAAAGTTCGTAGACGCGGCCCAAGATGTCCTTCGAGCGGTTCTTATTCTGATACGTGTTTCCTGGAAACAGCGGTGCGAAGCCCCAGCATCATCAAGACTCCCACCGCCATCATTCCTGATGCGAACCAATAGGGATAGGCGATTTCCATCCCCTGCAGAGACAGTCCCGCGAGCGGTCCCAGGATGCGAGCGAGTGACGACATGCTCTGGCCGATTCCCAAGAGTTCGCCCTGTTCGTCTGCACCCGAAGTCAGTGATAGCAAGGAAAGCAGCGATGGTGTTGCAGCGGAGTATCCGACGACGACAATTGGCAAGACGCCGATCAACAGCGGAATCGACGCCTGAAACGAGGCGACGCCGATCAGCAGCAGTCCCAACGTCATCAGAACGACACCCGCCAGGCCCATCCGAAATTCGCCCAACTTAGGAATTAAACGCCTGACCAACAGTCCCTGGCTCAGCGTCAGGATGAATCCGATGAACGCAAATACCAGGAAGTTCCCCTGATCGCTCATTCCACCACGCGACGAACCTGACACAAATGCAGCACCAAGCAGCGGACCGAACGTGAAGCCAATTCCAAATGCCGCACCAATCAAGGCCATCCCCTTGCCGCGTGACTTTTCGTCGGTACAGTCCGCGATATATGCCTGAGCCGTCGAAATCGTTGCACCGGAAATCCCGGCGCCGATGCGAGTCGCAAATAGCCAGACCAGAGGACTGAGCCCCAAAATCGGTCCGTTATTCCCCAACTGAGTCACCACGGCAAACAAGAAGTATGAGACCGTCGATCCGGCTAGCCCTACCAGCAGCACAGGTCGGCGTCCAATCCTGTCTGACAACCGGCCCCACAGCGGCGCGAAGAGAAACTGCATTGCGGAAAATGATGCCATCAGACAGCCGAGGATCGCTCCGCGTCGCCAGTCATGAGTCCCCTCTGCAACTGCTGTCCCACCGATGTGACGCGTCAGGAGAGACAAAGTGCTCTCAAACTGTGCGAAGGCGAATGTTGTCAGAAAAATCGTCGCCAGGATCAGGGCGTGCGACCCCCTCGTCATCGCTCGCAGTCCTGCAGCGACATTAAATAGGCCCGAGCGTGCTCGTGGAGTTTCCCCGCGTTTGAGTGATTCAGGCAGTCCCTTCAGCCCGTACAGGAACGCAAGTAGCGACAGCACAGCCGCGACGTATCCAGGCGCCGCACTGGGAGCGATCGACTGAGTTGCACTGGCGATTTGTGAGTCGACAAGGAAATGGTCACCGTAACGGGGAAGCAACGGCATGACGATGCCGAATCCGAGCAGATCAATGAACACCGTTACAAAAATGACGAGTAATGGCTTGCGGGACGAAGGGGCAGCGGTCGTTTCAGCGGTCACGAGGGCGGGCTTTCATTCTGGGCGTCAAATTCTGGTTTTGCGAGAACAATGATTTTAGACATGTCGGGCTGCGAAAAACACTGTATTGGTGAAATCTCGATGCACCCGGTTGCAGTCGGCAATCTGTGGCGATCTTACGGCTATGTGATTTGCCTGGAATGCACTGTGAAATTGTTCCCCCGAACTTCCCAATGTGCTGGCTGTTTCCGCAGTCTCTCTTTCAGCCAACCTCGCTAACCTATAGAATCCACTGTCCAGTCACGGGACCCGAAATTGGTCTTACTCGTGATTTTTGATTTGACTCACCTTCCGTTCGTGCCTGATTTCTCCATGTTTGATCAACGATTCATCCGAAATTTCTCGATTATTGCTCATATCGACCACGGCAAAAGCACGCTGGCGGACCAGTTGCTGCTGAAAAGTGGCGCGATCACCCAGCGCGAATTTCGCGAACAACTGCTGGACGACCTGGAGGTCGAACGCGAACGCGGAATTACCGTGAAAGCGCGAGCGGTGGCGATCAATTACACGATTGACGGCCAGCGGTACGAGCTGAATTTGATCGATACCCCTGGTCACGTCGACTTTCACTACGAAGTTTCGCGTAGTCTCGCTGCCTGCGAAGGGGCCTTGCTGCTGGTCGACGCATTCCAGGGTGTGCAGGCGCAAACCGTTGCCAATGCTTATGCTGCGATCAATTCGAACCTGGAAATTATTCCCGTTCTGAACAAGATCGATCTGCCAGTCACGCGTGTTGACGAAGTGCTGGAAGAGATCGAAACCGTTGTTGGTTTGGATACGGAGGGGTGTCTGCGAGTCAGCGGGAAAGCCGGGATCGGTATCGACACGGTTTTTGATGCCATCATCAAGCGGATTCCAGCTCCCAAGGGGAAGCTTACGGATCCGTTGCGGGCACTGGTCTTCGACAGCAAATATGACCACTACCGCGGCGTTGTGACTTATGTTCGAATCATGGAAGGTTCGATCCGCAAAGGACAAAAGATCTACTTCATGAAGGCGGGAACCGCCCACGAAGTTCTTGAACTTGGTCAATTCCGTCCGGATATGGTCCCCTGCGAGGATCTTGGGCCCGGGCAGGTCGGTTACATCGTCTCCGGCATCAAAGTCCTCGGAAATGTTCACGTCGGGGATACCGTAACCGATTTCCATAACCGGGCACCGGTGGCACTGGCCGGATATGAAATCCCGCAGCAGATGGTGTTCTGCGGGATGTACCCGATCGACGCCACCGACTTCGAAAAGCTGCGGGAAGAGCTGCAGAAAATGAGTCTGAATGACGCGAGCTTTTCGTTCGCGCCAGACACATCAGAAGCCTTGGGATTCGGCTTCCGCTGTGGTTTCCTCGGCATGCTGCACATGGAAATCATCCAGCAGCGGCTGGAGCAGGAAGCGGATGTCGATCTAATTCAGACGGCACCCAACGTGACCTATGAAATCCTGCAGCGTAACGGCGAAACCATTCACGTCGATAATCCGCAGCAGGTTCCAGACACCGGGAACATCGAAGAGTTTCGCGAGCCGATTGCCAAGGTGCAGTTCATTCTTCCAACGGACCGGATCGGTGCGATCATGCAGCTCTCCGCCGATCGGCGCGGGGTCTACAAGACGACAGAATACCTCGGTCCGAATCGCGCACAACTCGTGTATGAACTGCCGCTGGCAGAAATTGTCTTCGACATGTACGACAAGTTGAAGAGCATCACGGCTGGCTATGGAACGATGAACTACGAAGTTGTCGGCTACCGTGCCGCCGATCTGGTGAAGATGGATATCATGGTGAAGGGCGAAAAAGTCGACGCCCTGGCCTGTATTGTCCATCGTTCCCAGGCAGAGCGACGAGGTCGTCAGCTTTGCAAGAAGTTGAAAGAACAGATTTCCCGTCATCAGTTTGAAATCCCCATCCAGGCGGCTCTCAGTGCCCGTATCATCGCGCGTGAAACGATTTCCGCCGTGCGAAAAGACGTGACCGCCAAGTGCTACGGCGGCGATATCAGCCGTAAACGCAAACTGCTCGAAAAGCAGAAGGAAGGGAAGAAGCGGATGAAGCAGTTCGGCCAGGTCGAAATCCCGCAGAAGGCCTTCCTGGCAGTTCTCGATACGGGCGGCGAAGACTGAGTTCGTTGCTGGAAATTTCGAGTTCGCGTAGACATCATCCCGCACAGTGTTCGACTTTCAGCCCGTCGACGGTGGCCAGTACCAACGATCGGGCTGATTGCATTCCTGTCGAGGGAGGAACACTCATCTTCGCTGATTTCCACTGATCAGACGGAGAATGAAACGGCTTCAACTGCATACTCGGGTTCATTTCTTCTTATTCTGGATCAGCGTGAATCAGCGGAGATTAGTGTTCCACTTTCATCTCGTTGACGGTGGCAAGAGACTGGATGCGTTTATTTGACGACGTTGTGAAGGGATCAACCGGTGTCCGGCCAAGACGTTGAGCGAATCGAACTGACCCGGGCCATAAAATCGGACGCGCTGGCGGTGGGATTTGATCTGGCGGGGATCGCACCTGCGGTTTCGCCGTCTGGCTTTCACAAGTTCCAGGAATGGCTGCGAGCCGGCTTCGCGGGTGAAATGCAGTACCTGCCACGTCGTGAAGCCGCCTATGAGCATCCGCGCAACGTTTCGCAGAAAGTCGTCAGCATAATCATGCTGGCAATCAACTATCGGACGGATGAGCCTCAGCTGGTTGGCTCGAATCAGGGACGAGTCGCTCGCTACGCATGGGGAACCACCGACTACCACGATCTGTTGCGAGAAAAGTTGCATCTGCTAAGTGACCGCCTGCACACTCGATCACCAGGTTGTACAACTCGTGGAGTCGTCGATACTGCCCCGCTGCTGGAACGAGATTTCGCTCGGCTGGCGGGACTCGGGTGGTTTGGCAAGAACACGATGTTGATCAACAAGCGGGCTGGAAGCTGGTTGCTGCTGGCAGGTCTTTTGACGGATCTGGATCTGGAACCTGATGCGCCGCATGCGACATCACACTGTGGAACATGCACTCGCTGCCTGGACGTCTGCCCGACGGATGCATTTGTCTCGCCCTATGTCCTGGATGCTCGAAGATGTATCTCATACCTGACGATCGAGCTGAAAGGGGCAATTCCCGTCGATTTGCGTGCAGGGGTTGGCGAATGGATGTTCGGCTGCGACCTTTGTCAGGACGTCTGCCCCTGGAACGGCAAGGCGCCGAGAAGCACATGTGAAGTATTTCAGCCGCTTTCGGATCTCAATCCCGCTGAGCCGTTGAGGATTCTGAGGATGAATCAAGAAGAATTCCAGCAGCGATTCACAGGGACTCCGCTGGAACGACCGGGATTTGATGGCATCCGCAGAAATGCGATTGTCGTGATTGGCAACCGAGGCGATGAAATTGCGATTCCAGCACTGATCGAAGCCCTCAGAGACCCGTCGCCGATGATTCGAGGGACGGCAGCATGGGCTCTGGGGAAGTTTGATCAGGATTCCGCCAGACAAGCTCTGCAATCAGCGTGTACCAGCGAACGTGACGAAGAGGTGTTGATGGAGATCCGTGCAGCGATTCTGAGATAATCCCGACGCCTGATCATGGAAGCCGTTCAACAACGAAAACAGGCGTCGAAACCTGGGTTTCGACGCCTGTCATTCATCATTTCGAATCAGCAAACCAATTCGAATCAGCCACCTTGGCTGTTGTTTGGTGAACCACCGGCGATCATGTCGCAGGAGGTTGCGCAATCGCAATCATCGACGCCATCGGTGTTGACGGCACCGAAGGTGTAGGAGATTGGGCTTCCACCCTTTTTGCAACCACTGAAACCGGTGAATCCGAACGACTGGTTCAGAACGCCGATGGCATGAGCGGTGTCGAGGAGTTCTTCGTTAACAGCAACGACGACGCTGCTCAGGCCAACGATAACACCGAGAACGCAGATCGTCAGAACGAGAACGAGTTCGGCGGAGATGATCACACCAGCTTCGTCATTCAAGAAATTCTTCAGCATTTAAGAGACCCTTGTTGTCATGAGTGAACTGTTTGAACTGAAAATCGAGAGTCAACTGACGTCGGTGGAATCACCGCTATCAGTCCGACGATGACAGTCACAGATGCTCCGTGGTTGTCATTACCGTATCCAGAAAGAACTCGAATTCCGGCCGGAATCAGAGTCCGCCCCTCTGGGTGAGAGGTCCAACCATCCAGTTCGCGACGCTGGTCAGCAAGGTATCGTGGTCCTGACGGAGTAGTCAGGAGTATCATCGAGGTCAGGTCGATTTGTATCAGGTGCAACGAGGAGGTGTTGACGATTGTCAACGTCTCATTGAATGTCGCACGATTGATGCCACGCTGATTGCCGTTGCTGCAAGCACCTTGCGCCACCCCGGCAAATCCAGACTTTCAGGCACAATAAAGTCAGCACAACCGATACGCAGTACACATTCGAGGGCATCGCAAACCCTACAGGTGCTACGCGCGTGATGTTCGGAAATCTTAGAGAAGTCGATGTCGCGAGGCGTGGCACGTGCCGTCGCCGCAAACTTGATTCAGAAGGCGAACAACTTGGAAACCGGGTTGGCAAGTTTGTGAATCAGACTGTCGAGGGCAATCGGCGATGAACATGGTTTGAAGTGTTAGGAGTCCTTCGATCAATTGCAGTCGAACTGGAATTCGATGACTAATCCTCAAGTAAGCGAACCTGTTTAGCGGAGTTCGGAAAGAACGTGAAAAA
>JBAWWJ010000133.1:0-22014 GCA_037146815.1 Planctomycetota bacterium | reverse complement strand
ATCCTTTTCTTCGAAGGTATGCAGGTGCTCCCACAATCGATAGGGGCCCACGAGTTGCCGATCGACGAACCGAAACGGGGGGCCCCATTCGCTGATTTCCGTTCGCCATCGAATCGGAATCCCATGCAGTCGCAAGCGGTAGTCGATCAATGACCCTGGAACCATAGAAACAGGCTTTGGAGTCTGCACGTGGAAGTGCAGCCAAGGTGGCGTAATCTCTTCGAGGCGATACGCATCTGCGAAAAATGAAAAAACTTCATCGACTGGCCGGGGAAGCCAGAGTTCGTCAGTCAGGACATAGGTTCCCGGACGAGATTCATTGCGAGCGATTGTCGGCATAGCGAGAATTCCAGATGTTCGGAACTTTCCCATGCGTTGTAGGTACGCAGCCCTCAGGCGACCACCGAAATAACTCGCATCGCCTCGGGATAGCATGGAGCCCGAGCCGTTTGGACTCCGGACCAATTGGGGTGAGTGGCCTGCAGATTCGCGAGCAAACAGCCGCATGGGGTTGCCAGCATTCTTCCAATTGTTGCTGATCAGCGTGAATCAGCGACAATCAGTGCTCCAAAACTTTTCCCTCTGGAGTCATGTTCCCAGTACCGTCGCCTGGGCCGCGTCGCCGAAATCGATGATCAATCGCGACCTTTCAGGTCGCATTTCAATTCGCGACCGATTCCACAGGGTTGAAGCCCTGTGCTCTGTGCTTTTGGGCTTTCAGCCCAAAAAGAGCCATTTCTTGCCAAATCTGACTTGGACATCCTTCCACAGTGATAGACAAACGCCACAAAACGCTATCCAGAAAAGACTTGCAAGCCATCCAGCAAGCATCCCCAATTCTACGGGATCATCGAACTCGTTTCCTGGGAATAGTTTCGCACGTTTCTGATTTTTGGTATCCGTGGACTCGCCCGGGAAAACTGAGTGCCGGAAGTGGCATTGACTTGCGTGTCCGAGTCCCCCCGGCTAAACTTCCCCGCTCGTTTGTGTTTTTGGAGAATTGCCCGGATCAGGCATTACGAGTGCTTGAACGGGGACTGAGGGATCTACGATGCCAATCCGTCCGCGGACTAAACTTAAAATTGAACGCAAGACAAAGCGTTGCCCCAAATGCAACAAGATTGTTCGCATGCGGGTACGCTGCAAAACCTGCCACAAGAAGCTGCGGTAGCCTGCCGTAAGGATTTGCGACCCAGAGGATTCACTGACGGTCAGCAGCCGTCGATTCGTTTCGGAGAAAACAGTCTACCATGCCGCGCACAGAACGAGATCGCGAAAAAGAACGCCGCCGCAAGCACAAAGTCAAGCTGAAGAAGCTCGAAGGCCGATTCCGCAAGGCCACCAGCCAGAGCGATAAGCAGTTGATCGCCGCCAAGGTTCGTCGGTTCAGCCCGATGATCAACCTGGAAGTGCGCGCTGCCGAAGCTGCCGCTCAAGCCAAAGCTGATGCCGCTGAGAAGAAAGCCAAGAAGTAGTCGTCACACTTCTGGTGACACCTTCGGTGCTGTATTCTGCGAAGATCATGATGCACGACCTGAGAAATCTGGTCGTGCATCTTCGCTTTCATGGGCCGGGGAATAAGATTTGAACCGCTGATGAACACTTATCAACGCTGATGGAATGCGTTGAAATGGACAAGCAAGCTTGTTCACAACGACGACGACCATGGGTGTTGGCGATGGTCTTTGCGAATCTTGCCATGCGAACGGCGGCGATTGCAGCGACCCCATAGACCAAAAGCAGCACCGCCAACCACGCATCAAACTCGCGATAGCCAGATCACTCCCGGCCGACGCCCAGCGAGTCAGCGACGCGGTTGATGTAGTTAAACCAGGCTGCAATCAGGGTGATCTGCAGAATCCCCTGATCGTCGAATCCGACGACTCGCAAGCGGGCATGGTCCTCGGGACTTACCGATGTCGCGTCGCGTGTGATCTTGATCGCATAATCGATGATCGCCTGATCAGACTCGTTGAACACGCCCGACTGCAAATTACTCTGGATCGCCTTAACCAGTGCATCGTCGCCGGTGGCCCGGCGCAGAAATTCGAGGTGAGACACACTGCAATAACGCGTGCAGTTCTGCTGAGACACGACCGTTGCAATGATTTCATGCTGCCGTCGATCGAGCGGCAGCTTCGGGTCCATCAGCGCCCCGAATGTGGCGAAGGCGTGGTGCAGGGCATTGGGAATCAGGCTATGCGACGCCACAATCCCGTCACCATCGGCACTCGGTAATCCAGCCACATCCGCTTCATATTCGCGTGGATACCATGCATGCTGGGCATCCAGGGCCGCCCGGTATTCCGGGCCGGCCTGTGATTTCGGAATGGTCTGGATCCAGGTCATCGCAGATCTCCATTCAAACTGTGGCGAAGTTACAACAGGATCGTCTGGGCTCGATCTGGCCCGATGCTGATGAATTTCACGGGCAATCCCATCAATTCACTGACCGAATCAACATAGTAACGGGCACCGGAAGGGAGATCACTCAGCTTGCGAGCCCCGGTGATGTCTTGTTTCCAGCCGGGAATACGCCGCAGGATCGGCTTGGCAACTTCCAGGTCTTCGACGTGTGAGGGGAAGTCGGTAGTCCGCTCGCCACGGATTTCATAGGCCTCGCAAATGCAGACTTCGTCAAGCTGGGAAAGTACATCCAGCAGCATGACGGCGATCTCGTCGACACCACAAATCCGGGCACCATAGGCGGTGGCCACTCCATCCAGCCAACCGCACCGACGAGGTCGACCGGTGACAGTTCCGTATTCATGGCCGACATCGCGAATGTGTTGACCGGTGGCATTCAACAGTTCGGTCGGGAAGGGGCCGCCACCGACGCGAGTCGTATATGCTTTGACAATGCCAATCATCCGATCGATTTCACGTTCAGGAACACCGCTGCCGCTGTGAATCCCTGCCGATGAACTGTTGGAACTGGTGACATAGGGGAATGTTCCATGATCCACGTCCAGCAAGCTTCCCTGGGCTCCTTCGAACAGGATGTTCGCGCCACTGCGAACGGCCCGATGCAGCCAGGCGGTCGTGTCGGCAACGAACGGCTTGATCTGTTCAGCGTAACCAATGTACGAAGCGAAGATGGCATCGGCATCAAGATCTTCGACGCTCGGATCGAGTGCCTTCAGCATCAGGTTTTTGGCGACGACGATGTCGTTCAGGCGAGAACGGAACGATTCCGGGTGGTACAGATCCCCAATCCGGATGGCGTGTGACCGCAATGCTTTGTCGCGATAGCAGGTTCCAATGCCACGGCCGGTGGTGCCAATCGCCTGCTGTCCACGTCGTTTTTCGTAAACGGCATCTTCGATGATATGGTACGGCAGAATCACGTGTGCACGATCGCTGACCATCAGGTTTTCGCCGCTGATGGGCAGACCACGATCCGTGAGTGATTTTATTTCCTTGAGAAGGGCTTCGGGATTGACAACCAGACCGTTCCCGATAACCGCCTTGACCCCCGGCCGCAGAATTCCGGTGGGAAGAAGCGACAGCTTGTACGTTTCGCCGTCGAACTTCACGGTATGGCCGGCATTGTTGCCACCCTGATACCGGACAACGACCTGATGGGAATCGGTGAGGATATCGACGATCTTTCCCTTGGCCTCATCCCCCCACTGCAAACCAACAACAGACGTGACTGTCACGATGCACTCTCTTTTGATGAAACAACCGCTTGGGACTTTGCGCAGAAAAACGGGGGCTGTAATAGCCCCCGACTGATTTGACGGCGCTGGCTGTCCTGCACGGCTTCGCCGCACAGATCAGTGGACCAACGAATGTCCGCCACACTGATGTCCCGATTGGAATAGTGTAACCACTGCAATGCCTCAGGGTAAGGGTTGCGCCATGAGAAGTTGGACGAGGTAGTCCCCTTGGGCGCATACCTTTATGGCCAAAGTCCCTGTGACACTCGCGATCTTTCCGACTTCTGCGAGTAAGAAACGAAAGAGGGGCAGTTGCCTGCCCCTCCATTCAGTTCATCGAAACGATTTCCATCAGACTCATTTCAACGGCTGCAGAGTTTTCCAGATGTGGCTCAAGGGCGAAAGATTCGCACCATTGGCAGTATTGGTGCCGGTGTTATGGCAACTGAAGCAGTTGAATCCTGTGGCAGGAGCATAACTCGGAGGGTTCACAATGACCTGATGGTAGGTTTCCATTGTCGCGTTCGACAGTAGAACTGAACCGATCGATTGTGCGGCCTGTGGAATGGGAGTCGCAGGAAGCGGCGGCGCGGGCGGCTTTGGCTGATTTGTCCCAGTTGGAGGAATCTGCCCCTGGGTCCAGACCGAGCCAATATGCACATAATTCTTACGGATATCATTACCGAGCATGCTGATAACAGCATTGTTGAGCGAAATGATTTCGGTGTTGTTCTCAACCCCATCGTTTCCTGTTGCGCCACCCCAGGCAAATGTGCGAATGGTGTTACTGGAAACTGGTTTGGGGCCAGTGCCAATAGACTGCTGAATTCCCGCTGGCATCGCAGTGGTCGCCGCCACGGTCGTCAAATTCTGGACATTGAACGGATTCGCTGTTCCGTTGCTGAACAGCCATTTCCCCTGTGGATTCAAAGGGACATTGACAACGGTTCCAGCCTTGTTTCGATAAGAGTAGGCGCCGTTCGGAGCATTGTTGACGTGCTCGAACGTGGCCCAAATCATTTCTGGATGCCCGGCTACAGAACCCACGACATGCATGCCAACCATGGCCAGCAATTTCTGCTGAATGGGCCCCGTCGGCCAAACTGCAAATTTATCAGGAGCGACAGGAGGGACAGGAGGGACGCTAAAATTATAGGTCGGAACGAGAGCGGTCATCGTGATGTAGTCTTGCGGATTGGGGACCGTTGCCGCATCGACCCACGAAATCTTTAGCTCCATCGCCAATGCTGATGGATCAAAGACCGGCTTGTGCAATTGCTGGCTGGCAAAGTCCGTAATTTGCTTCAACTGGGCAGCCGTCGTCGGAAACGCTGTCAGCGGTGGATTGATAGGCGGCAGAGTTGTTGACTTTGCGCCGGTCGCCATATACGCAAACACGTCATTGACGTGAATTGAGTAGTAAACCAGAGAACCGTTTTGCGACAGGAGCGTCCCACTCCCACCTGCCTGACCGGTTTCAACATCTGAAACAACGCCAGCAGCGGTTACGGCAAATTGCTTTCCACTCGAACCGACTTGCGCAGACCGAACACCCAGAGTACGGATGCGGCCTACAGTATTTGGAACCAGAACAAAATTTTTGCCGACAGCTTCAACATCGTAAAAGACCGGCGAGTCAAAAACTCGGCCACCAGTGCCGGAGGCAGGCGAATTCAGCCAAAGGAACATCTGCGTTGACCATTGATAGAAACTGCAGAGCGAGTTTGGCGCAAACCTCAAACTGTCGGCAGGCTTCACAATTCCATTTGGTGTCACCACTCCATTTGCGAACCACGACGCGAACTGTGCCGGAGTCAGAGTACATGACGTCTGAGGGTCAGGCGGCAACGGATTCTGGGCATTCGCAACCTGCGATGCCAAAACCGCAAAAGTCAACAAACCGCACATTCGGAACTTCGAACCCATGAATCTTCCTTCCAATGAAAACGAGGAGGGGACCTGCGGAAACGGCGAATTTACGGGTGTGCTTCCGAATCCATTCGAAGCGGAATCTACCATGCCCACTGCCATGAAGAGTTGATATGAATCGATCTGACTCATTCAATATGCGCGTACTGCAGTTGATTATCAAATCAAAACACACTAATGAACACTTCGCCACCGATTATCCGAGTTCTTTTGATTACCATCAGTGTTTTTACATACAGATATGGCAGCTGTGTCGCCGCACGCGAATTCTTAATCGATAATTCTTAAACAGCCTCGATTGCGACACGGACACCAGTTGTGTTCAATAGAGGTTAACGACTGCTCAGAACACGACACTTCAAGAGTCACCCAGCATTCAAAAAAAACGTTTTTACACATTCAGCAAACAATCAGAGCAGAATTTTGGAGGACGTAAGATCGCTCGTGGATTCGACCCATTTCGTTCTCAGGGAACCTGTTACGATGATTGAAGCTCGAAATCATTCCACATTGACGATTCAGACATCAACACTTGCCAGCGGGATGAAAGCAGGTCTTGCAGCTCTTTTGCGAGCACACGTTTGTGCCCAGGACGCAAATGCCGACACATGGGACTTCGCCCTGCACGTCAGTGGCTTGTTCCAGAATGGGATGTCCGTCAGTGACGTTCGCTGGCTGATTGCCAAGGGATTTGCCACACACGGGCAAGAAACCTCCGTTTACGGCAAACCTCATCGAACATTTCGCCGGGCGGACGGTTTCGTGATCAACGTCGCAACATGCATGGTTCTGACCCCGGCAGGAGTCAACCTGGCACAAACCGTAAATGGGCCGTCGATCCCAGAAACCGAGTCATGGTCACCTGCGTTAGGTCAATCATTCCCGCATACGCCGAATTGGGATTCCGGTCGGCGCGAGCTTTCGGTTGCTGGAACGGTGATCAAACGATTCCGAGTTCCAGCCCAAAACCAGGAACTCATCCTGTCAGCATTTCAGGAAGAGGGGTGGCCGCATCATATCTATGACCCGCTCCCGACGAATCGCAAAATCAACACGCATATCAGACTTCACGATGCAATCAATCGATTGAACGGATGCCAGAAGTTGCCACTCGTACGCTTTCACGGAAACGGCTCAGGTAATGGCATTTCCTGGGAACTTCGCCAACCTCGCCTTACCAGCGAACAGGGTTATGCCACGGCCTTGCCAACATCGTAGCAGCACTCAATCGCCACCAGATCGCCACCAGCTTATCACTTGTGCCGTCGCTCGCGTTCCTGACAATCTCGTAAACGTCTTTGCGCTGATGGGCATTTCGCCCCAACTTTCACCTCACTTCGAACTTCCAGGGGAATCTCATGTCTCAGACGAAAGTCTCAATCGGTTTCGACCAGAAATCCACGGAATACTTCGCTCGACTGCTGGGCAACCGGCCGGTGGCCGCAGGGGCACATTGTTCCGATGACGACGATGACGACAGCGAAAAGAAGATCACTTTCGGCGCACTGGGAGCCCACTGCAGCGATGACGGTGATGACGACGACGGCGATAAGCCGAGTGTCCGTTTCGGCAACATCGTACTGGGAGCTCATTGCGGCGACGACGATGAAGGAGATGACGACGGCAAAAAGGTCGCATTCGGACAGATCGCCTTCGGGGCACACTGCTCCGATGATGGCGACGAAGACGACGGCGATAAGAAACACCATCTGAGCGCAGTGTATGCGTGATCTCATGTGTGATTCGCGACAGGAATCATCGAGTGAAACGGGCCTGTTCAAAACAGGCCCGCTTCAAGCAATTGCGGCTCTTGAGCAATAGCTCGCATTGGGATGAGGGTTCCCCTCATCAGGAGTTTAACCGTCATTGAAAGTCAGACATGGAGTCGTGGCTGCTCCCCCGAGACGACGTTGCAACGTGCTCAGCAACTGATGTCTCGGGCGGGAATTACTGAGGTCCGTGAAATCACCGGAACCGACAGCTTCGGCGTTTCCGTTTTTGTAAGTGTTCGACCAGCCGCGCTGGGTGAATCGTTCACGTTTGGAAAAGGATTGCGACCGATCGACGCCCAGATCGGAGCCATCATGGAGGGGATTGAATATTATTTCACGGAGCCTGGTGTCGGCTGCATCCAGACTCGGTGGGGGACTGCGCGGGATGTGATTGGCAGCAGCGAGCGAGATGACGCAATCCTGGATTTTGTTCCCATGATCCACCGCGAAGCAGACCTTGACGCACCGCTGCTGCTGGCATCTGCCACGGATCTGGAGAACGGAAATCAGGCGTGCATCCCCGCCGAATTGGTCTTTTGTCCTGCACCTTCGGTCGGGCAGTCGCTGTTTGGCGCTTCAACCAATGGACTTGCTTCGGGAAATTCGCTCGTTGACGCGACGATTCAATCGCTGCTGGAACTGCTGGAACGAGATATCTGGTCATTCGAGAGTATTCGAGCGAGTTCGCTGCTGGTCGATGAATTCACTCTTCCAGCGTCGATCCAGCAAATCATCGAGACTGCCAGACAGAGTGGTCTGACACTCAAGATCCGGACAATCCTCAATGGCTATGGGATGCCGTTCTTTGTCGCGTTTGTGTTTGACGACAACAATCCCACTCGCAGCACTTTTAACGGGGGCTGGGCCTGCGATCTGAATCGAGAACGGTGCCTGATTCGTGCTGTTACGGAAGCGGCACAAAGCCGCGTCGCGTTTCTGGATGGCGGTCGTAAAATTCCCAAGTCGCACCAACCGCTCGATTCCCCTCAGGAAGCGAAACTGGTCCGTCAACACATTCGCGGAGTCAGTGATCCGCGCGGGCAAGTAAAGCTTTCCGACATCCCAGACCTGACAGTTCAGGACTCACTGGATCGACAATTAGCGGCGGTCGTCGCATGCTTGCGGCGGGTCATCGACAGTCCGATTTATCGAGTTGTCTATACTCCGCCCGAGGCCGAAGTGCAGGTCGTTCGCTGTGTCGTGCCGTTGTTAGAGAATTTGAAAGAGACCAGAATTCGTGTGGGGCGACGGCTGAAATCAGCCATCGATTCCGCCGTCGTTCATGCAGGTTAAGTGTGGTATGACCATCGCAGAGTTCACCAAGTCACCCAGCGAGCAGGCCAGCGCGATGCCGATTCGACAGACCGTCGAAATCCGTGTTCGCGGGACCGTGCAAGGTGTCGGATTCCGTCCCACAGTCTGGCGACTGGCGTGTGATGACGGACTGGTGGGCGAAGTGTTCAACGATGGTTTCGGAGTAATGATCCGCATCACTGCCACCAGAAACTCAATCGCAAACTTCCTTGCCCGATTGCAGTCCGAAGCGCCGCCGCTGTCGCAGATCGAAGAGATTCAGACTCGTTTCCTGCCCGAAACGATCGAGTTTTCCAATTTCTGCATTGTCGAAAGCCAGCCGGGTGAGAATCGGACGCGAGTGACACCCGATGCCGCCATCTGTCCCGCCTGCCGGTCCGAAGTCTTCGACAGTGATGATCGCCGATTTCAATACCCCTTCGCCAATTGCACTCATTGCGGACCACGGTTTTCCATTGTCACGTCGATTCCCTATGATCGCCCGAATACGACAATGGCACCGTTTCCGATGTGCGATGACTGCCGCAAGGAATATGAAAACCCTGCGGATCGGCGATTCCATGCTCAGCCCATCGCCTGTCCGACCTGTGGACCTACCATCTGGCTGGAGTCATGGAGCGACTCGTCAGGACAGTCACCACGAGGGACGGCCGCGTTGCAGGCGACGACCCAGTTGCTTTGTGAGGGGCAGGTCATTGCCATTCGTGGCCTCGGTGGTTTCCATCTGGCGTGCGATGCGACGAATTCGGCTGCCGTGACGGCACTGCGAAATCGCAAGCGTCGCTTTGGAAAACCGTTCGCCCTGATGGCACGAGACATCCAGACGATCAGCCGCTATTGCCTGATCACGCCCGACGAAGCAGCACTGCTGCAGAGCCCGGAAGCTCCCATCGTTCTTTTAAACGTTCGCGATGATGCCACGCTGCCGGAAGGCATCGCTCCAGGCCTCAATGTCTTGGGATTCATGCTTCCATACACACCTTTGCACATGCTGATCCTGCAACAGTTCGATCGACCATTGGTCATGACCAGCGGCAACATTTCGAACGAACCGCAGATTACGGATCGGGTTGAGGCTCGTTCGGGTTTGCAGGGAATCGCTGACGCCGTGCTGATGCACGATCGTGAAATTGCTAATCGGATTGATGATTCCGTAGTCCGGATGGTCACAGGCCAACCTCGTTTGATTCGGCGTGCCCGTGGATATGCCCCGAGTGCCATCACGCTGCCAGAAGGTTTCGAAGACGCTCCAGATCTACTCGCGTTTGGAGCAGAATTGAAGTCGACGTTCTGCCTGATCAAGGATGGTGCGGCGATTCTGTCCCAACATCAAGGGGATCTCGAAGACGTCGCGACGTTTGAGGACTACCAGAAGAATCTGCGACTCTACACCGAAATGTACGACCATCGTCCCAGCCTGCTGGTGACGGATCTGCATCCCGAATATCTCTCAACCAAGCTGGGGCGAATTCGTTCTGCAGAAACCTCGGTACCGCTGGTAGAAATTCAGCATCACCACGCTCATATCGCCAGCTGCCTGATCGAAAATCGTATCCCCCGGCAAACGTCACCGGTTCTGGGAATCTCGCTGGATGGAGTCGGACTGGGGGATGATCGAACGATCTGGGGGGCCGAGTTTTTATTGGCCGATTACTGTGATTTTCAGCGGCTTGGTACGTTCAAGCCGGTTGCCATGCCGGGCGGTGCTCAGGCGATTCGCGAACCGTGGCGTAACACATACGCGCATCTGGTCGCCGCGTTTGGGGTGAACGCCTTGAATGATCAACTCGCCGATTTGCCGGTGGGAAAATACCTCGCGACAAAGCCATTGGCGACCATCGACCGGATGCTGGAACGAGGCTTGAATGTTCCTCTCGCCAGTTCCTGCGGACGACTGTTCGATGCTGTCGCCGCAGCCGTCGGGATCTGTTCCGATCAGGCTCTGTTTGAAGGGCAGGGGGCCATGGAACTGGAAGCCCTGGCCGTCGCCGCACAACCCTATCCATTCGCCATCGAACTCTCCCCCGATGGCCTGCTCATCCTCGACCCGACACCAATGTGGGCCTCACTTCTGGAAGACCTGCGTCAGCAAACTCCGGTCTCCGTCATTTCTGGACGCTTCCAGCAGGGTCTGGCCGAAGCGATCCGTGACATGGTGATTCGCCTACATGATTCACAATCTGGAAAAGCCACGTTTGATACGGTGGTGCTCAGTGGCGGTTGCTTTCAGAACGCCTGTTTGCTTGCAGAAGTCTCACGATTGATCGAAGTAGCGGGGCTGACCTGTCTTACTCATTCAAAAGTTCCCGCCAATGACGGCGGGTTGGCACTCGGACAAGCGGCCATTGCGGCTGCGCGTCAGATCACGCGATCACAACCGATGGGTCTCCAATCTGGAGCATCCACGAAATCAAGGAGTTTCCCATGTGTCTTGGAATCCCCGGCCAGGTGATTGAAATCACCAATGCCGAACAGCAGTTGGCGATGGTTGATGTCAGCGGCGTCCGCCGCGAAGTCAGCATGGAATGCGTCGTCGATGAGTATTTCCCGCTGCAGGCCTGCGTCGGCCACTGGGTCCTCGTCCACGTCGGATTCGCCATGAGCCTGATCAACGAAGACGAAGCCGCCGCAACGCTCAAGATCTTGAGAGAACTCGGCGAAGTCCAGGCCGAACTGGCAGCGATGCAGGAATCGGGCGCAGGTCCGGGCTAAAGAGTCCGGATTGAAGACACCGGATTGAAGGCTCTGCAGTCGCCGGGTGCTGTAAGACCCAGTGACTAAAAAGACCCATCAGCCGGAACGCGCTAGCGTCCGGTTCGAAACGATTGATCAGTCAAATCGAATCCTTTGATCAGTCCAGATGATTGCAACAGAAAACCGGACGCTAGCGCGTACCGGCTGATAGCTTCGGGTTCACCATGTCCGTTTTGCGATACGGGAACTCTCACAATGACGAAAACATCAGGGTAATAGCGATGGCGGAAGATCCAAATCTGAAGGGGCTGTATCCGTTCCTGCACGGTAAGAAACAGGACCCGGTGGCGATGAATTCGGCACTGATCGAATCCGTCCGCCAGAAGGCTGCGAATCATCACGATGTGATTGACGCATTCTTCGCCAAGAATGGTCAGGCCGTCGTCGACGCTGCGGGAGCCTTGGCAGACGTTTACCGGCGTAACGGGCGGCTGTACACGATGGGGAACGGCGGTTCCCGATGCGATGCGGCACACGTCGCCGTCGAATTCCTGCACCCTGTCACGGCTGGACGCCCTGCGTTGACTGCTGTCGATCTCTCCGCCGACAGCACGATGCTGACCGCTGTCGCCAACGATGTCGGATATCAACATGTCTTCGTACGCCAGGTGATCGCTCAAGCCCGCCGTGGCGATGGCTTGATTGGGCTCTCCACCAGTGGAAACTCGAACAATCTGGTTCAAGCGTTTATCAAAGCTAAGGAAATGGGCGTGGTCACAATCGGTATGGCCGGAATGAGTGGTGGTGAAATGGCCAAAATGGGCCTGGATCATTGTCTGGTCGTCGAAACCGACAGCATCCACCGCGTGCAGGAAGTCCATGTCACCATTTACCACATCCTGTGGGATCTGGTGCATACGCTGCTGGCCGATGATCGTGGTTCACTCAGTGCACCTGATTTCCGTTGATGTTTTTCCCCGCACTACTGGCAAGGTTTGATGTTCCGACTGATCTGCCCCTACTGACGAAACAGATGTCCAATGCGGTGATCCTGACCGCCTGACTGTGAGAAAGCAATACCATGAAATATGTCGATGAATTCCGCGATCCCGAGAAGGCGCAGTTTCTGCTCAAGGAAATCCGCAGGCTGGTCCCCGAGATTCGGCAGGGACGTAAGCGTCCGATTTCGATCATGGAAGTCTGCGGCGGGCACACGCACGCGATCTTTCGTTATGGGGTGGAAACGATGCTTCCCGACGGCATCGAACTGGTCCACGGACCAGGCTGCCCCGTCTGTGTTCTGCCGATGGGACGAGTCGACGATTGTGTGGCACTCGCCAACATGCCTGGCATGATCTTCACCACCTTCGGTGATGCAATGCGAGTTCCCGGTTCCAAGGGAAGTCTGCTGCAGGCCAAGGCGAACGGGGCGGATGTCCGCATGGTCTATTCCCCGTTGGATGCCCTGAAGATCGCACGCGAAAACCCCAGCCGGCAGGTCGTCTTCTTCGCACTCGGCTTCGAGACAACCATGCCCAGTACGGCACTGACTGTGCTTCGTGCAGAACGCGAAAAGATTAAGAATTTTTCGCTCTTCTGCAATCACATTACGATCATCCCGACGATCAAGGCAATCCTCGATTCGCCAGATCTGCAACTCGACGGCTTCCTGGGCCCCGGCCATGTCAGTATGGTGATCGGCAACACGTCGTATCAGTTCATCGCCGACCATTACAAGAGGCCACTCGTCGTCGCCGGCTTCGAGCCACTTGATATCCTGCATGCGCTGTGGATGGTCCTGAAGCAACTCGCGGAAGGGCGATCTGAAATCGAAAACCAGTACAACCGCGTCGTCCCTGATGGTGGCAACAGCGTCGCACTCGATGCGATTGGCCGGGTCTTCGAGTTGCGCGAATTCTTCGAATGGCGCGGCCTCGGATCGATCGATCATTCAGGTGTTCGCGTCAGAGAGGAATACGCCAGCTTCGACGCGGAACGGCGGTTCTCGGTTCCGGCCCTCAAAATTGCCGATCCGAAATCATGCCAGTGCGGTGAAGTCTTGAAGGGTGTCATCAAGCCGTGGGACTGCAAAGTCTTCGGACGCGACTGCACTCCCGAAACACCGCTGGGAGCCCTGATGGTCTCTTCTGAAGGGGCCTGCGCTGCCTACTACCAATACGGCGACATCGAAAAGATCCACGACACACGGTCTGAACGACAATTGGAGGAAATCGTATGATCAGCACTCACGGAGTGACTTCAAACGGCGTAACAAACGGCACGCGAACGCGGGGCAGGGTACGAGGCAACACCGTCACGCTCGCCCATGGCGGCGGTGGCAAGGCGATGCATGACCTGATCGATGATGTCTTCCTGGAAGCATTCGATCAGTCACTGGCCCCACTCGAAGACCAGGCCCGTTTCCAGCTCGCAGACTTGGCACTTCACGGCGATCGACTCGCTTTCACAACCGATTCGTACGTCGTCAAGCCGCTCGATTTCCCCGGTGGCAACATTGGTAAGCTGGCCATTTGCGGCACGATCAACGATCTGGCTGTCGGCGGTGCGATCCCGCTCTATCTGTCATGTGCCGTGATTGTCGAAGAGGGACTGCCGATCGACACCCTGCGTCAGGTCGCCCATACGATGGCGGTGACGGCTCGCGATGCCGGAGTAAAGGTTGTTACAGGCGATACCAAGGTTGTCGAACGAGGGGCCTGCGACAAGTTGTTCATCAACACGTCGGGTGTCGGAGTGATTCGAACCGGGATCAATTTGGGAATCGACCACGCTCATGTGGGTGATGTCATCCTCGTTAACGGCCTGCTGGGAGATCACGGTGCCGCGATCCTGAACGCTCGTGGTGACATGGCCCTGACGACCCCGATCGAGAGCGACTGTGCCGCTCTGCACACTCTGATTGACACGTTGCTCGCCGCAGTCCCGGAAACTCGCTTTCTGCGCGATGCAACGCGGGGTGGGTTGGCGACGGTCTTGAACGAGATTGCCGAAGCCTCGCAGGTCGGTATCGAAATCGTCGAAGAATGCACTCCGATCCGTGCCGAGGTCAAAGGCTTCTGCGAGATCCTGGGGTTGGATCCGCTGTATCTGGCCAATGAAGGGAAACTGGTCTGCGTCGTCCCCGGAGCCCACGCCAAAACTGCACTCGCCGCTTTGAAGTCTCACCCGCTGGGTACTGGAGCCGCAATCATCGGAGACGTGACAGAACATCGCGCAGGGCGAGTCGTCATGAAAACCGTATTTGGGGGCCGCCGAATCGTCGACATGCTGGTCGGCGAGCAACTTCCGCGAATCTGCTGATCATCGCTTTCACCTAACTCCACAAATTCCACGCAATTAACGAGAGGATATCCTCATGCCCACCAGTCTGATTGAAAACGTCAAGGCGGCCGAAGGAGTCACCATCCGGATCATGAGCCAGGGGGAACTCCTGGAACTCGACTACGACGGCGCAGTCTGTACTCACCCTGGTTCATTGTGGTGGGGAACTGCTGTCGGTTTTCGAGCCATGCAGGCGGCAGCGTTGGCATTGTCAGATCAAGGCCTGTGGGACCGCGAGAACCTCTACGTCGTCACTGGTCATCCAGGCCCCGGTGTGAAAGACACCGTCGACTACATTACCGACGTCGTCCGTCGAGACCGATATAAAATCATCTTGGCAGAAGGGTGCGGAATGATGTGCAACAGCAAGATGAAATACGAATGGTGGGTCAGCGACGGAGAACGAACGGTGAACATCAACCTTCGCCCCGACTTCGTCCCTCGCTCATTCTACGACCTCTCAGACCGCCTGGGCACCGACCACACTTCAAAGGAAGACATCCGCATGTTCCGGATCTTCAAGGTCAATCTGTCGACCAGAATCTGGGCTTCGCCTCTGGAGGAAAATTTTACGGTGGAAATCATCGACCGACCGCTGGAACAGGGCGAAATCCCATTGGCAGCACAATCCAAGGACTATTTTGAGTCAGCGTTTCCGGCGGTGGAGTGAGGTTGCTGACCTTTTCGCGAATGTGGCTAGATGAATTGCTCGCGACGCTATTTGCTTTGTACGTGCTGTGACGATCAATACGCACCGGGCCTGTTCGTCATGCTCGCGTCGCTCATGCGCAATGCGCATGAGTTGTTGTCACAGAGCGACAAAGTTGTCATGTTTGCCCCCCAGATTTCCAATTTCAGTTGTCAAAATCGGACGACGGCGCGATCGATCGTGCCGGACATACAATTTGAAGCGATCAATCAACCGGCATATCGTGATGTCGAATTGAATTCGACACATCAGACGCGACGATCAGCACTGCTGACGCTGGAAGCGTTTCGACCGCGAGATCGTCACTACGAAAAGATCATATTTTTCGATTCGGACATGCTCTGCATCAACAGTTTTAGCGATGCCGTCAGTCGGACGACTTCAGATATCTCTGCAGTACCCGCCGGGCACTATCGTTCTGCTAACAGGTCCATCAATACAGGTTTCTTCATTCTGCAATTCGATCAATTTGCGGATGGCATGGTTTATCGCCAGATGATTGACGCAATGAAAATGCGTAACAAGTTGACGTGGGGGCTAGATCAGCCGATTATCAATCAGTGGATTGAGGAACAGTCGCCAACCATCGAATACCTGCCGCATGAGTTCAACTTGAAATCAGATGGATTGGCCCTCTTTGAATCTGCTGACATTCCGATATTCGGTACCGTACCGAGGATCCTGCACTTTTGCGGTACAGGCGTTACGAAGCCCTGGATGACAGATCCTGAAGTTGAGTTGAAATACCGAAAGGCTTATGCCGAATGGTATGCTGTCAAAAACGAGTGGAATCAACGCTCAATACGATCCACGTTCTTGACGTAAAATCAGCGAGCAGGACATGAATCAAACGGTACCACCAACTGCAACCTCTGCGGATGCCCCTGCGAAATTGAGCCCGATGGAGCTGTGAACCCGGTGGATGGGGATTCGATTCGGAATGGCCATCATCTCGGGGTTCGCGACAGCAGTTTTAGTCGCGGTATTCAAAAACGACAAAGTCGGCTGGCTTGTCGAATCTCAATATCTGCAGCGCGGCGGCTGGTTGCTGGATTTTTATGGTGACATTCGCTGGAGCCGGGTCTGGCTGATGGGAATGATGATTGGAGCCGTCCTGCAGAATGTCACGCTTTCCGAGCGATGGACACGCATCCTGTTGGGGGGACTCGTAGGAATTCCCGTCGCTCTTTACAGCATGGCGTTCATAGACGCCTTTCTGGCGGAACAAGCAATTGCGATTGCATTTGCTTCACTACCGGAATCCAGTGATCAGCTCAGCCGCGCCGATTTGGAATTGCATCGTCCGAGTCCAGGGCAAAAGTTCTATCCATCTCATGATCTCGATTGTGCTCAGCACATTGATCGTCTCGAAAATGATATCAGAATATGGTGCGTACGTAGAGCACATACGAGCGAGGATTGAAAAGCTTCGCGGATGATTTGCAGGTCCAAACAGAGCCACGTTATTGCAAGATCGGTAAGACCGCATTCAGGCTGCCGGACCGAAATCCGTCCAGGTCGATTGTCACGTAGCGAAACCCCAGTGCATGGAAGTGTTCCCGAACTTTGTCACGCAGGGCAGGGGACATCAACGCGTCAATCGCCTCAAGCGGGACTTCGATCCTAGCCAGTTCGTTCGCTTCGCACCGGACTCGCAATTCACGCAGGTTCAGTTCCTGCCGCAAGAATTGTTCTGCCCGATCAATTCTCTGGACTCGCTCCGGGGTGACGGCGATTCCATAGGCAATCCGACTGGAAAGGCAGGGGGTCGCTGGCTTGTCCCAGACCGCCAGTTCCCACAGTTTGGCGAGTTCCCGGACATCGGATTTCGTGAACTCGGCTTCAATCAGCGGAGAACGAACCTGAAAATCCCCGGCGGCCTGCATTCCAGGCCGGTAATCACCTCGGTCGTCGAGGTTGGCACCGTTTGCCAGAACATCAACTCCCAATGTCGGAGCGAGTTCCGTCAGGCGTAAGTAGAGTTCCGATTTGCAGTAGTAACAGCGGTTCGCGGGATTCTGAAGGTAATTCGGATCGGAAAACTCCTGTGTCTGGATCACGCGGTGGCGAATTCCGATGGATTCCGCGACCGCGACCGCCTGTTCGAGTTCTCCGGCGGCGAGACTGGAACTGACGGCCGTGACGGCGACGGCGTTAGAACCACAGGCGAGGTGAGCCCCCTTTGCAACGACACTACTGTCAACTCCGGCGGAAAGCGCCACGGCAACCCGACCGTAACCTTGCAGGATTCTCAGCAGTCGGTCGCGTTTGCGTTCGATATCCGAGGGAACTGTCGCCATGTGGAAGCTGATATTTGGGGGGGGCAGGGGACAAAAAACGAACATTCTGGGCCGCTTCGGGGTTTGAGATTATCGGTTTCACGGCGCATGCACAATCCGCCACCTTTCGGGGTCAGTGAATCGGGGGAAACCTCGTGAAGTCTGTCGCGATTGGCGAATTTGACGTATACTCCTGAACTGTAAAGTGCGTCACTGCGACGCGATGTCGAACCTCGCCGACTTTGCTGGAATCAAACCCATGCGACAAATCGTTCCGATCATTCGCGTGAGCTGTTGCTCGATGCTGTTCATTTTGGCTGCCGGTTTCGCCGCCGCTGCGATTACCGCAGAACAGAAAAAAGAGCTGAAAGACATCGGGAACGATGTGAAAGAGATCTCGTCGCTCGTCTCCAAGAAGAAGTATGACGAAGCCGAGACGTCGCTCAAAGATATTGAGTCGCGTCTGGACAAACTTGTCAAAGACGGCGTCCCCGAAACCGATGTTTCCCTCAAGCCGATTCGGTTGCAACTGGAAAAGGCGAAGTCGCTGTTCACAAAGGGGAGCGGTCGTGGAACGGTCAGCTTTGTGAAAGATGTCGCACCGATTTTCGTCGCCAAGTGTGTTGGTTGTCACGCAGAAGGTGATGCCAAGGGTGGTTTGCGGCTGGATACGTTTGCAGCCATGGAGAAGGGGGGGGCACGACCGGTTGCGGTCGCTGGAAATGCTCAGGCCAGCTGGCTCGTTCAAAAGCTGGTGACTCCGAATGCTCAACAGCGAATGCCCAAGGGAGGCGAAGCGCTGAAAGACAAAGAAATCCAGTCGATCATGACCTGGATCAACGAAGGTGCGAAATTTGACGGGGCTGACAAGAACGCAGAACTGGCGTCACTCGACAAGAAACCTGCGGCAGCCCCGCCACGCGTTGATGTTGTGAAAGCGACCGGCAATGAAAAGGTCTCGTTTATGCGAGACATCATGCCGGAGCTGATGGATACCTGCGGTCGTTGCCACAACGATCGCCAGAAGCGAAGCGGTTTCTCTGTCGTATCGTTCGAAAAACTGATGCAGGGCGGTACGAGTGGTCGCGTGATCATTGCAGGTAGCCTGGAAAGCAGTCGCATGTGGCGACTGATCAATGGCGACGACCAGCCGGTCATGCCCGCTGGAAATCAGACCGGGATCACACGCAAGTGGTACAACAATGTGAAAACCTGGATCGAAGAAGGGGCCAAGTTCGACGGTGAAGATGCGAAGAAAGTCTTCCCGACACTGGAAGAACGCGAAGCAGCGGCACTGGCCAAGCTGACTCCCGAACAGTGGATCGATCGTCGCAAAAAAGAAACTGCCGAACAATGGAAAAAGACATTTCCAAATGGTGAAGCAACCGTTCGCGATGCAGGCGAATTCCTGATTTATGGCGATGTCTCTGCCGAGCGACTGGAACAGATCGACAAGTGGGCCAGTGAACAGGCCGATTCTCTGAAGAGTTCTTTCAACGTCAAGGAAACGCGGCTGTGGCGAGGAAAGCTGGCCGTCTTCGTATTCAAGGATCGGTTTGGCTACGAAGAATTCAATCAGACAATTCACCGACGCGAAGTTCCGCGAGAAGTCATCGGCCATTCCGAAGTTTCTGGCAACATGGAAGAAGCCTTGATCGCCATGCAGGATGTTGGCGATGCCGCGACAGAAACATCGCCCGGAATGCAGGTGAATGTGATTGAACACGTCACAGGTGCATTCTTGAAGCGCGGTGGCTCGGGATTGCCCGACTGGGTCATCCGTGGCGCAGGTCTCGCCTTGGCAAATCAGCATTCCAAAGGAAATCCGTATCTTGTCAAAATGCCGGGGCAGGCGGGTGAAATCCTGCGAGAAGCACGAATTGCCAAGCCCGAAGATATCTTCGGAAACGGAACATTCTCACCGGGTGAAGTCGGCCCGATTGGATTCACGCTCGTTGACTTCATGTTGAAACGAGGGGGGCCAAAGAACTTCGGTGAATTCGTTCGCAAAATCCAGAGCGGCAGCAATGCCGAAACGGCGTTGAAAGCGGTTTACAATGCTGACGGAAAAACGCTGGCACAAGCCTATGCGAATTCGCTTCCTGCGGGCGGAGTCAAGAAGGGCAAGAAGTAATTGCGTTGTGATTGACTCGCCTTCACTTAACAGCAAGGGTGGCCGGGGCTGGACTGAGGCTTTGCGAAGGAAGCCCCGGGTTTCGCGAAGTGCTCAATCCCAGCCTACACGGTCTCCAGATTGGGCCGTGCCTCAGCCCGCCAGATGATCGCCTTACGTTTTTCGTCGCATCAGCAAGAAACCGATTCCCCGATGAGCCTGCCCCACCCCGCTGCAGATGTGATTGTCATCGGCGGAGGCGTTATCGGGTTGTCAATCGCTTGGGAACTTGCCCGGAACAACATCAGTGTTCGGGTTCTCGAGCAAGGCCAGTTCGGCCAGGAAGCGAGTTGGGCTGGCGCTGGAATGCTGCCGCCGGGAAATCCTGCCGCAGCCCGAACTGCCGAAGCCAGGCTTCGAGGCGGCAGCCATCTTCTTTGGCCAGAATGGACCGAGCAGCTCCGCTCGGTGACGGGAATCGACAACGGATTTCATCGCTGTGGTGGCGTCGAAGTCTGTCTGCCCGAGTCTCACGAATCGCTCGATGCAAAAATTGCCGCGTGGCAGGCTGAGCAGGTCGCCATCGAACCGTTGGCAACGGAACGCCTGCACAACCTGGTTCCGGCATTGCACCCCGAAATCGCCAGTGGATACCTGCTGCCCGAATTGGGGCAGGTTCGTAACCCGCGTCACCTGAAAGCTCTCCTGCAAGCGTGTGCTTCTTCCGGGGTAGATTTACGTCCAGGGTCCCCTGTCGTTGATTTTCTTCGTAGCGGCGATCGAATTACGACAGTCCGAACCCCCTGCGAAGATTTCATTGCGGGCGAGGTGGTTGTTGCTGGCGGAGCCTGGACTCGAACAATCTTGCAACGGGCCGGACTCGAAACCAACTTTGAACCCGTCCGTGGCCAGATCGTTCTGCTGGAAACTCGCCCCTCCCTGATCCGTCGGGTCATCGAAGTCGGCAACCGGTACTTGGTTCCTCGCCCCGACGGCCGGGTTTTGATCGGCTCGACCGAGGAACGGGTCGGATTTGAGAAACGAACCACCGCTGGCGGGATCGCTGGTCTGATCGAATTTGCCCGCCGCCTGATACCAGAATTGGGTAACGCTCGGTTCGAGCGATGCTGGGCAGGCCTGCGACCATTTGCACCCGGTGGGTTGCCTCGCATTGGCCGAGTTCCCGGAACAAGCAACCTCAGCGTGGCGGCCGGACATTTCCGGGCAGGATTGCAACTCAGCCCGATGACTGCGGTCCTGATCCGAAAACTGATTCTGGGGCAACCGGGTGACGAGTGGGCAGACGAGCTTCGTCCGAGTTAGCAAAGCCAAGCGATCAGCGGTCAGTAAACCTCTTTTGATCAGCGTTCATGAGTGTTCATCAGCGGTTCAAAGGATTGAAAAATGCGAGCTGTTGTACAACGGGTTTCGCGAGCCAAGGTCACTGTGGCAGGGGAGCTCACCGGTGAGATTGGCGTCGGGTTACTGATCCTGCTGGGCGTCGCGGAAGAAGACACGCAGACGGACGCCAGCTTTCTGGCCGAGAAGTTGGTCGGCCTCCGGATCTTTCCAGATGTCGAAGGAAAGATGAACCGATCGCTCATCGAAGCAAACGGTTCGATGCTCGTCGTCAGCCAGTTCACATTGCTCGGAGATTGTCGCAAGGGAAAGCGACCCAGCTTCATCAAAGCCGCACGTCCCGAGATGGCTGTCAACCTGTACAACACGTTCGTCGCGGAAGTCCGAGGCCGAGGAATCACCGTGGCAACGGGCCGCTTCCAGGAACACATGGATGTCGAACTTGTGAACGATGGCCCGGTCACGCTGCTCGTCGACAGTCGCAAGGAATTCTAGCGATCAGCGGTCAGCATCCCGCGTTCAGGCGGTCACCAGGCTTTTGATCAGCGGTTCAAACGATTGGCATTCCTGGGCGACAGGGAATCTGCCGAAACCGCTCTGGACTCGATTGGCAAAACAATCTACAAGCGGATGTATAGGCCTTTTTTTGACAAAAAGGAAACATAACGGACATTATCGGACGTTGCGCAGCGGGTGAAAAACGGCCTGATGCACGCTCTGAATAGAATCAAAGTCCGAATCGGTCAAGACCAGATCAGCAGCCGAAGGTCATTCTTTGCACCGCTGACCGCTGACCGCTGACCGCTGACCGCTGACCGCTGACCGCTGACCGCTGACCGCT
>JBAWWJ010000132.1:0-22129 GCA_037146815.1 Planctomycetota bacterium | reverse complement strand
ATTCCTCGAAGTGCGCGAAGATCGATTCTCGAGTTCGGGGTGTGAACGGTTACCACGATGTCCGCTGGATAAAACAGCGGAGCGACACTGTGAATCTGGACGAGCGTTTCAAAACCCACGGTCATGGTTGCACCTCTCGCCAGTCGGAATCCGTGCCCATATCCACCGCATAACAGATACATGCCTATTGGTCGTTTGAACCCGACACCGGCCCTCGGCATCCAGAGAATTGGCTTGGAATCGGACAAGCCAAGAGAGGCATCGCGTTCAATGCCGGATGGCATCTGATGTCAACATAGAATCGGGGGTCTCAATGGAAGCTGCCTGCCGACGAACCAGCTCACATGTCGCATAATCGGAGGCCCATATCGAAGCGAGAACCTTGTCAGAAATACTCGCTGCACATTTGTTCCCGGGGAAACCGCGTAGTCGATCGAGCCAGGAACATGCATGAGTTGCTCTACAACTGGCAACGGCAGCTTGACTGCTTTACGCTGGTGATGGTGTGATGATTTGCCAAAATTCTCGTTTTTGTCATTGCGGTCGGTCTTAGTCCGTAAGTACCCTTTTTTTGCGGGCTCCTTGAGCGCAGGTTCGGCGTTCGCCTAGACCAGTCGTGGAAATTTGCCGCGACTGGTCTTAGTTGTTTTTCTCGCCCGCCGAATCTGACTCGAACCATTCGCCACTTTGAAAAAAGATGCGGACAGACGCGTTTCGATCGACTCGGTACCTGCCCCAGCAGAAATACCTCCAACTGTCGTGAATCAACGGACTTGCGGCATGATTTTCACGAGCCGGACTGCGGTTCCGTAGGCGAGAACCTCGGTAATTCCAGGGGAGAACTCCGTGGCATCGTAACGCATTCCCAGTACCCCATCCGCTGCCAATCCCGAGCATGTCTGACCATGCGCTCGGCGGCCTCTTTTCGAGCGTCCTCACAAACATTGTCATACGCTTTGATATTGCCTCCAAACACATTTTCCAATGCACCGGCAATACCTTGCCCAATGGAAGGAGATCTGACGACGACCCCACGAACAATTCCGAGAACGGCTGTGATTCGAAACCCCGGAATGCGATCTGTGGTTGCAACGATCATGATCGAATGTCTCCCGCGTACTGCTAAACAAAGCTTCTGGAATGTCAGGCAGACACGTTTACCGCCACTTGAATTCGGTATCAAGATATGTGCCAGTTTGACGTCAATTCCCGGCGGGCAAATTTTGACCGGATCGCTGATCGACCACACTCACATTGTTAATGCCCTTTTGGCGTCAACTGTCGATAATTCACGATGCAATCGGGACAGGAATAAAAATGTCGGCGCCCGTATTGGAATGGGCATTTCAATCTGTGTGCAGACCCGCTTAGATCTAGTTTTTGTCTTTTCCCAACCGCATGAGGAGGAAACAGATTGACCGCTTACCCCACCGAAACGTCCCAATATCGTCTTGAGCAAAGCCGGTTGATCGAATACTCCCAATCAGCCAAAACGCTGATCACGGACGGGTTTTGCATGCTCAAGATTCCGGACAGTCTCCAAAACCAGTTTGGGTTCATGGTTTCTGCGTACACGGATATCGAACCGGATATTAAGGCTGTTTTTTCCTTTCCCGAACGAACAGATGGCTTTTTACCATTTGGCATGGAGCGGTCACGTACCACAAGCCAATTGGATTTGTGCGAGCGTTTCTGCTTTCGACAAAAGTTTCGATTGGATCATTCGTTGCATCCATTCTCGCTGTCGCCGACATACGCCGCTGCGCTTGGATGTGAGGCACTGTTGTCCGCCATCGCAGAACACTTGATGGACGCCATCACCAACGAATTCAACACACGCAATTCGTTTGAAGTCCGTGACAGTTCGTACATGCAGTTTTGCAGCTATGCGCCCCGGTATCGTCGCATTGATCGGGAATATCTCCAAGACAGGCATGAAGACGGGAATCTGATAACGCTGGTCAAAGCGTCGAGTGACGGTCTAATTCTGTATCCCAATGGATTACCACAGAAATTGAGTTTAGCTGACGATGAAATCGTCGTCTTTACTGGTTCACTACTCTCGATTCTCTCAGATGGTCGCATCCCTGCCATGGATCATGCCGTACGGAATTTACCTGCAAGCACCGCCCGATCATCGCTGGTCTATTTTGCGCTTCCGGACCTCCACCAAACATATACCAGCTTTGTTCGCGGAAACTGTATCCACCTGGAACCGATCGCCAATGAACTCCATCGCGGATTTGGGAATCAACCCTTTCGGGACGCAGCACCTTGATGACACGGTAATCGCAGTCCTGGCGCTAGCCCGAGCAATTTGGTCATCCTGTTATTACACACCTTGACCAATTGGCGGTATGAAGAAACTGGTTGGGCTTGGATGCTCAGACTTCAAGGCACACAGGTGACTGACGTTGGCCTAAATGAATTGCCCACGATCGCGAACCTTGCCGTTCTCGATCCGAGAAACTCTATGGCTACAGACGCGGAGGACTTCCAGCAGATGTTGCCCAACTGCCGTAACGTTGGGTGCAAAGACGGCCCCGCGTAAACAGGGCGCAAACACACTTTGCACTCGTATAGAACGTCAATCGGCTCATCACGCTAAGCGATGTTGGCTACGTTGGTAACCTTCACTGGAACTTTCAAACAGACCTTGCTCCGGCCTGGATGCTGCTGGCGGGGGTGTCACCTGGGGCCGTAGCTTTTGTCGGGGCCGTTGGCTTCCCCTGGTCCGTTGGGGCCTTCTGGCTCATGATGTACCACATGCCAAACCCGCAAATGACGATTGTGGCCAGCATTCCGATCGCAATCAGGACCAGGCGCATTCGTTCTGTCAGCCGCAGTTGCAGTGTGATGTCCTTGCTTCGGGCTGCAGGCGATGGCGATGGCACTACTGGTTGTGGAGCGCTATTGGTCGTAGTCACGACGGCGGCCTGACCACTCAGGCGTGACGCCACGTGCTGTACCGGATCGATCTGCGGACTGATTGCGGTATCGGTGGTCGAACTCGACAGTCGGACGCTGGAACCGGGTTGTCGTTCGCGTGAACGTCGTTGGCGAGGGCGATCGATCCTGGATGACGAAGAACCCGATTGAGAATCGTCACCGCTCGAACGATCATCGGCCATCGATTCGGCAGCCAGGACGCTGGCTTGTTTGCCTCGCAGAACCAGTCCCTCTTCGCTCGCACGTCCCGCGTGCAGTGCGTCCATGCCGCACAAGGCCGCGACCAGCATCATGTGCTTCTGCTTCCAGGCGGCCGAGGCGTGTTCGATCAGCCAGCGTGCCAGCGCTTCAGAAACTTCGGAAGCGGTCTGAAAGCGATCAGCGGCTTTCTTCGCCATCATCTTGTCGAGGATTTCCAGCAGCGAATCATCGATGTCCGGACGTTCATAGCGTACCGACGGCGGAATCTTGGTCTGGTGTGCCAGCAATCGCTGAACCAGCGTTCCATCCGTAAACGGGGGATGTCCTGTGAGTGCAAAATACATCGTGCAGCCGAGGCTGTAGATGTCGGCGCGGGCATCCACCTGGTGACTGTCAACGGCCTGTTCCGGAGCGAGATAGTCGGCTGTCCCCAGCACCTTTTCGTCATGCTTGATCGTCAGCGATTCTTCGTCGGTCGTCTTGAAGAACCGGGCCAGGCCCAGGTCGAGCAGTTTGACCACACCCGTGTTGTCAATCAGCAGGTTGCCGGGCTTCACGTCGCGATGGACCATTCCCGACTGATGTGCGTGTCCCAGTCCATCGGCAGCCTGGCGGATGTAATCAACGGCAGAAACGTAATCGAGGGGCCCCTGCTCCTTGACGATCTGTTCGATGTTTCGACCTTCCACGTATTCCATCACCAGGAAGTGGATATCGGTTCCGCTTTCGGTCTGCTTGTCAACATCGTAGGCCCGGACGATGTTGACATGATTCATCGACGCCACGGCGCGGGCTTCGCGGTGAAAACGACCCAGGTACGAAGTGTCCTGCACCTTGTTGGCAGGCAGGACCTTGATGGCGCAGCGACGTTCCATCAGGATGTGTTCGGCGAGATAGACGGCACTCATTTCGCCCGCTCCCAGCAGCGACAGCAATCGGTAGCGTCCGAGGATGAATCCCTTATGGCGTCCCTGCAACAACTTGTCCGACTGCCATTCGGTCAACGCCTTGCGGTCGACGAGAGCCGTGGCGATCGCCATGGAATCGTTGCAATCAATCCCGGCCTGGTGAATCTCGTTCACCAGCGCATCCAGGCGGTCTGGATCGATCAAGCCGCTTTGCTTGACCCCGGCCAGGAATGAGGCGGCTGTGAGTTTCAGCGTCATGTTTCAGTTATCCAAGGGTATTGCGGGAAGTCCGCATTGATCTATTCAGTGTTGAGCCTGCGGGGGACTGTTGTCGATGGGATTCATTCTGCTCACGCCGAATTTTCCACACGACCGGTCGAAACCAACCTTTAATCGGGACGTGCGTTCGTGTGGCATTTTGTCGTCATGCTCCGCTTGCCTGAGCAACGCCAACGACTTCGATCTCGTAAACCAGCGATTCCCCGGCCAGCGGGTGATTTGCATCCAGCGTGATTTCGTTTTCCGTAAAGGATCGCACCCAGATATCCAGGTCGGTTCCTCCGACAGTGGCGGTCAATTGATCCCCTTCATCCACCTTTTCCAGAAATCCCAGACGCGGCGTGACTTGCAGCAGACGCGAATCACGGAACCCGAAGGTCTGCTCGGGTGAAACAGCGATCCGGCGACGTTCCCCCTGGCGCATCCCGACAACAGCTCGATTGATCCCGACGATGATGTCAGGGCTTCCGACGGTGAACACCAGCGGGTCGCGTTGCCCGGAAGTTTCAATCACGCAGCCATCGGCCGCATAGGTCGTGTAATGCAGTTGAACGGTGTCACCGTGACGTACGACATTCATAATTCAAGCTCCTTGCTCGCGCCGGTCAGAGCAACACGTGACAGTTACGATTTCGCAGTTCGATTGCCCGTCGCTCATAGTCGTCCGCTTCGGCGGTCTTTTGAGCTTCACGCAGACAGTTCGAAAATGTCAGCAGTTTTACTGCGACTTCTTCGGACTGATCGCCATAGCACCGCTGACACATCTTGACGGTCCGTTCCATCCAGCGGTTCGCTTCTTTGAAATCTCGCTTGGCAACCGACACACAGCCCAACTGCTCTGCAAATGGAATTCCCTCTTCATGCAGGACTCCCAGTGACTTTTCAGCAATGGTCATCCCACGTCGCAGTGCCTGTTCGGCTTCCTGATACAGGTCTCGTTCCAGCGACGCTTTGGCTAATCGGCGTAAGCCGGGAAGCAGCGAGACGTGATCTGGTCCGACGACCTGTTCACGCAGTTTCAGTTCGTCATTCGAAATGGTTTCTGCACCACGAAAGCGATGCAATCGGAACGAGGCTTCGCCAGCCACTGCGTAAACATCCGCCAATGCCAGTGGTGGGCACTCTTTGGCTTTCTGATAGATTCCCATCGCACGCGCCCCCAGTGAGAGCGCCCGTGCCGGCTTTCCTTGAGCCAATGCCAGCAGGCCACAGCGCGTCAGCACTTCCGCCACGAGAGGATGGCTCGACCCCAGCGAGAATTCCCGCAAGGTGCGTGCACGGTCCAGAGCCTGCTTTGCTTCCTCCAAGTCTCTGGCAGCAATCGCAACTTCGCCGAGCCAGATCAACGTCTTGGCAAGCTCCGCATGATTCATACCCAGATGCTTTTCGGACAGCGCGAGGGCACGGCGGTGATGGATCTTGGCAATCGCAGGGTTATTGCGAGCCGCGTTCAGGCAACCCAGGCCGTTCAGTGTCTGGATCAACTGCGAGTTCTCGGGGCCCAGGCAGCGTTCCTGTATCTGCAGCGCTTGTTCGAGGGTTCTTTCAGAATTGGCAAGTCGTCCGGCCCCCAGGTATACGAACCCAAGGCTGCACAGCGTCTGGGCCAGTTGAACGTCATCAACCGGAGTTTGTCGTTCCAGACTGGCTCGAGTCCGTTCCAACAGTCGCTCCGCTTCGGCGTGCTTGCCGAGTGCCAGTTGAGCTTCTGCCAGTTGTCGACGCGCCCGGCTGACCTGCGGATGTCCCTTGGGATGCAAACGACGTCGGATGAGCAATACCTTGCGGAACAAGATTTCCGACGACTTGGGGCGTCCGCCCTGAAGTCGGTATGCCCCCAGGTTTGCCAACCCTTGTGCAACGAGAGGATGATTCCATCCGTGAGTTCGCTGACATTGGCGAATGGCACGAATGGTCATACTTTCCGATTGAGCGATCTTCCCCTGCAATCGTAATAACGCCGCGAGGTTCGAAAGCTGGGCGACATAGGCCGGATCGCCCGGAGCCATCTTCTGGCGTGCTTCCCGCAGGTTCCGCACAAAACAGCGTTCAGCTTTCTGATAATCACCTCGAGAAACATACAGAGCACCGAGGTTATTTCTCGCTCGCTTCAACTGGGCTGCAGTGGCCTCAACGCGAACCGTCTCGTTGGCATCGATCCGCTTCAGCAGCTTCAGGCAGCGGCGACAGATCCGAATCGCATCAGCGAACCGGGATTGCTGGTAGTACAGTTCTACCAGTTGATTCATCACAGCAGCGCGTTCTTCTGGAGCCAGCCTGGCATCCTTGCGGAACCGGGTGACAAAATCTGCCAGCAATTTCTCGGCACGTTCGACCTTGCCACTGGAGATCATGATCGAGGCAAGCCACGACATTGTATTGACCGTCAGCCGGTCAGCTTCTCCGCTGGCATTGCGATGCAATTCCCACAGTTCACGAACCAGCGGCCCAGCTCGATGCGGCTGCCGCTGATCACAGTAGAAAGCGGCAAGGCGACGTAGCGGTTCACGAAGACGCAAGTCCCCGGCGAGGAATTCCGCTCGTGCGGCAATGAGTTCATTCGTTAAAGATTGTTCGGTCGTCATCCGCTCACTCTCCCGAGAAGATGTCGAACGATTGGAAAGCAGTCGGCGGTACCGGTGCGGTATTTAACACTGCGACAGAAGCAACTGTCATGCTGCGCACATTCGCCGCATCGGGATCTGTCCCCAGTAACGCTGGACTGACTCCCGTGGTGCGTAGTCTCAAAACTGCTGTTTGCAACTGATGGACCTGACGCCGAAACGCACTGAAGTCAACGACTCGCGGTAACTCGTATCGCAGTCGATCGAGTCGCTGGCCGAACACGCCTCCATCACTGACGCTGCAGACACCAGCGTTCATTAAGGAATCAATATCTGTGGCGAGTTCATCGAGTTCCGCATGGACGGCAATGCGAGCACCATTGATCTGATTCTGCCGCGCGGCCTTCAGCGAGTCTCGCTCCATCGGGTTGGTCCAGACTTCCAACTCCAGCAGCCGTCCGGTCGCTTCGTGATTTCCGGCCCGAGAGTGGTAATCGAAACTCTGAGACCAATTCATTTCCGATGTTTCCAGGGCGGCCAGCAATTCGCGTTCAACAATGGAAACATCGGTCTCGGGCAACCATTGATCGTTCAGCTCGATTCCAGGGATGCGCAGCAGATCAGCATTGAGTACATGACGCGGATCAGACTCTACCAGTGGTAACGCGACACGTGATTCAAACATCGCCTGGATCTGACGGATCGTTGTCTGACAGCAGCCGATCGCAGCATGAACCAGCGGAGACTTCGTCGTCTGACGGTGCTGTGACAACTCGGTGACGACACCGTCGGAACGCTTCAAGATTTCGTCACGCAGTTCCAGGGCCTCGACGGGAATCGGCGAAGCACCCGACGATGTCTGGTGACAAAGTCGCAACCAGCGATTGGCAATCGCGACTGCTTCCAGGATTACAGAGTGCATCTCTTCTGAAGCAAGCACAATCCCCCGCGCCGATATGCCGGACGTGCCAAGTCTGATCAGTTCCTCCAACGATTCTACACGAACTTGGGTCGTCAGCCGAGTGATTTCCTGTCGAACCCAGTTCCGTTCCCCTTCGATCTGCTCACAGACCGGCTTCAGCAGCTTTTGAGCAAGTGAAAGCGTCTCTTGCCACTTGCACCACATCACCGTTGCTTCGGAATAACGAACAGCGGTCCCGGCGGTCAGGGTCCAATGAGCATGCAGGAAGAGCGGTGAAGTACGGCTGTACGACACCGCTTTGCGAGCAGTCTCCTGCAGCCAGGCCACCGTCGACTGACTGAGATCATCGAGTTCCGAGGCACCTGTGATCGTTCCTTCAGGGCGGAACATCTCCATCAGGCTCCCTGCCAGCCGATCACCGTACAAGGCGATTCGGCTGCAATAGTTGTACAACTGACTGAACCCTGGCGCAATCTTGAATGACCGCAGGATCGCGGCAGCTGGTACAGAACCTGCCAGCAGCGCCGCCGGAACGGCCGCTGCCCGACAGAGGAACGCCATGGCCAGCTGACGCTCCTGATCACCTTCGGCCAGCGACTCGGCATGGAATTCACGCAGCTCTTCATCGAGCTGGCGGGCGATTTCCCCCTTGGAATAGCTGAGGTGCCGACCGAGGATCAAAGCGCGCATCAGCCACGACGGAAAGATGTAGTCGGGACGTTCTGGCCGCTGTTCGAGGCATCGTGTCAGGTGCAGTGCCAACGGCAGGCGGTCTTCCGACATCAGGCGAATCAGATGACCTTTGATTACGTCAGCTGTGACAGGACGTTCGAAATCACGTGATCGGATGGCAGGTGTCGCCACAGCAGGAGCGATTACCTGACGGGTCGGCACGGGAACGGCCGCACCAGAGGGTGAACGGTCGCCAGTGAGCTCCTGAACGACAGTCGACCCGCGTAAACGAGCCGAAAGACTCGGGCTGGGTGGGGTGACATCGAAGATCGTTTGATGAGCATCAGAAGGTTCGAAGATCGAGAGATCGGCGACAGTAGGGCGCGGTGCGACAACCGGGGACTGTGTGACAGCAGCCACAACTTCGGTACCACTCACAACCAGCTTGGTCGGCTCAATGATCGTCGAATGAATTGTCGCTGGAATTTCGCGAGGACTTGCGGCCACCGATGCGGAACCCGCTTTCGGGACGAAGTCGATCGTCATTTCCGCGGCCGTCGGCGCAGCTGTTTTCGGAAGGGGCGCAGGGCTCTCGATTCGCCGGCTGATGGGGTCCTGAACTTTTGGCACTACGGGTGCCGGTGCAGGAGCGGGAGCAGTCGCTGGTTGTTTTCGTTGAATGCGACCCCGAGTGAGTGCCGTGGCAAGCTGTCGTCCGTAGTTGGTTGCGACCTCATCCTGGCAGGCGGTCCATTCATTGTCAGAGAGACGATCTCCCTCTTCACACAATCGGATCAGCGAATTCAGGGGATGCTTCTGCTGGCGAAGCAGCAACAGATCGGCGTTCCGTGCGGAGGCAATCAGCTCGACAGAGAGTTCACACAGTCGCGACGCTTCCTGTCGACAGAGTGCCAGCGGAGCGAAGTCGGGAATGTCGACGTGTGTCAACTCACACAATTTTTCCAGGACCGATTCTGCGCATTGGCGACAGTCCCGGTCTTCAACGAGACGTTCGAGTGCGACGAACGACACCGTTTCGGCATTCAGTTCGTTTTCGGCACCCAGTTCAGTCGCAAGAATGCGAAGTCGGTCTCGGTACGATCGCAAGTCGTCGATCAATAGAACGGCGGGGGGACGACCGGGAGACTCAAGCTCGCTGGCTGCATCATCAAGGCGCTGCGCCAACTGAGAACGAACCACTCGTAACCGCTCGACTTCTCCGCGAAGTTCGGTCAATGTCGGGTTCGAATAATTGTTCACGGCGGTCATGACGGCTCCGTCAGAGATTGGAGGAATCTACCCCCATTTTGAATTCTTCGTATCAGGGACGACCGGGTGGACACCTGCTAGAACACTGTCGTGGCCGACTTCGTCATTGAACGGGGTTGTTCGGCATGGATGCTTTCCCCTTCGACCAGATCCTGAGTCAATTCACTGCTGGCCTGCGCACGAACCTGGCTTAACAGCGGCCGCTCTTCGGCAACGTCCAGACCAAGCCCTTCCGTTTCGAGCTTCGTGTTCAGTGCATCCATCAGAACATCGTAGACTGCCGACTGAACCTGCGGAGAATCGAAAGCATTGACGACAGAAGCCATTCCCGGCAGATAGGTCAGCAGTGTTTTGTAACGCAATGGACTCATGGAATTACCTTTCATCGCAATCATGAAGCAGAATTCTAAGCACTCGCATTCGACATCAGGATCAGCTTGCCACGAGCGATCGCCGTGGATAGCTCGCGACCATACCCCTCTGAAACCGCATCCAGCAGAAGCGACCAACGCTCATCGGAAAGTGCAGCACAGTCCGTGATCATCGTGATCGCGGCATTCAATAGTGCTGGTTTCGACAGGAATTGCTCCGCGGCGTCTCGAGCATCGGCCGCAGACATCACCAGCAGTTGTTCACGCACTCGCATCCCGTCGGCCAGACAATTTCGCCAGGGGGCGAAATCGATCTGATCGATGTGTCGAATCAATGGAACCAGTTCCAGACGCTCGAACGTGGCCCGCACAAGCGCCAGAGACTCCAATTCCGTTTCAATTTCTTCCAGCGAGCCCTCGCTGGAATTGCCAGTCATGTTCCCCAGGCGGGGAACTTCCGCTCGCAATTGTTCGTATTCACTGCGGTATTGAGCGAGTTGATCAAGTGTTGTCAGCGACGGTGGACGCCCGGTGTCTCGCAGTACGCGCGCCAAACCGCGCATCAGTTCGCACACGTCGTCACTGAAACGACGTAACGCGTGCAAACTCGTCCGGCATCGCTGCAATGCGTCGGCGTCGGTTAACTGCGAGTCCACCTGAAACTCCTCGAAACTTCGTACTCAGGACAGGAAACAGTCCCTCTCATGAGTGAAGCCATTTCAACCCGGTCCACTTCAAAATCAGTTACTGCAGAATCAGATTTTCGCGGGAGCCGCTGGAACGGCAGGAGTCTGTGCGGGTCGTCGTACATCGCTTCCCAGCACACTGGAATCGACCTTGGCCGGGGCAGCTTCGGGCTTTTTGGCTCCGTTGGTGCTGGTGACCGAACCCACGGTGAATCGACCGTTGAATGTTGAGCCCGATTCGACATTCAGGTTCTTCGTCAACACATCGCCATCGATCATGCTGGACGATTTGATGATCAGCAGACCCAGGGCCTGAACCGTCCCCTTGACCTGACCAGCGACTTCCGCGTGATCGGCAACGATGTTGCCTTCAATGACGCATGATGGTCCGGCGATCAACGTAGTCTTGGTCGTCACGTCGCCACGAACGGTCCCTTCAATGAACAGGTCCCCTTCGGCGACGATATTCCCTTGAATGACGGTCCCGCGAGCGATCACATTCTGAAATTCGACGGCTGGAGCAGGCTGCTCTTCCATCTTTGCTTCAGGAGCGGAAATGGGGGCGGAGACGGGGGCCATCGACTGCTCAGGCTTCTTCGATTTCGGTGCAAACATGTGGTATCCCTTCAAGAACTGAACGAGGAAATCTGGATTGCCGACAACGACGGGCCATCCGGCAGACCCTCCACGAAACACCCGCGGAAATGTGTCCGAATGTTAAAAACCGGCAACTGTGTGAAGACTCATACGCAAATCGCGTTCTGTTCTTCCCGAAGTTGGGTTCGAATCTGAGCCCCTTGGGTAAGTTCAGCCGAACGTAGCGATTATCCGGATTACGCCAACGGAATGGCCGGATTCGCCCCCCTGAGAACTTGCGCGTTTCCTACAGTCGTTGCTATCGGAACTCGTTCGGAAGCGGCGGAACCGGATAGACTGTTGCCGTTTGGCCACACAAAGCCCCGGCTTGCGGACATTCGGCAACATCGGCACGAGCAAGGTTCATGCGGTTCGGTAGCCATTGAAATGGAATGGCATGTGTCGTGTGATTGACACGCAACCGGTCAGTGGCTGACAGTCCGTTCAGTCGACGATACGGTGTTGTGCAGTTGCGTAAACACCACTTTTCGGACCATCAGCGATTGTGTGACAGGTGACCAGCGCGTCCGCATGCCTGTCATTCGATTGTGATCCGCGAGCATTTCTGCAGTCACAGTCCCCAGCCAGATGCCGCTACGATTCTCATCGATCGTCACGCAGCAAAGTCGCCCCCCATGGATGACACCTTCCAGAGAGTGGTGGGTTCCATCAGGTGAATGGCCATCGGCAACAACTCGACTGCCGACCTGCGTGAATGCAAACTGGATCGTCTGAGTCACCCCGGGAACAGCATCACCATCAAATGTCGCCTGCCAGGCGGTTCCCCCAAGAGAGATATCAGGCAGCAGTTGATCCAACCGCCGACTCTTCTCGGGTGAGAGTGATCGCCGCCCCGCCAGATACGCAATGACCACTAGAGGGGCGGCCACCATGGTGGCCGCAACCGTTGAGACCACGAGTTGGGCGACGCTCACTCCATCCATCAGTTCACCTTGACGGCAACGTGAGATTCAAAACGCAATTTGGGCTGGGTCAGCCGCTAGACTTATTTTGGGGTTCGACGTCAGCCAGAACGCGCTAGCGTCCGGTTCTAATCGTGGGCTGGCACACTGATGCAGCATAAATCCGCCTTGAGCCGGAATTGGTTGCAACTGCATATGCCCCTGCAGACACCCCATGAATCACTTCCCTGCCAAGACTTCTTTCAAGGTTCTTCCCCAAGAACCAAGTACCAAGAACCCAATGAATCACTTCCCTGCCAGGACTTCTGGCAAGGCTGTCTTTACATCCTGAACAGTGGCACTGCGGTTGACAACAATTCCTTCACGATTCACCAGGAACATTGTTGGCAACGAGGCAATCCCATAGTTGATGGCCGCCGGGGCGTTCAATCCACCAGGCTGATAAAGCTGTGGCCAAGTCATGCGATGCTGCGTCAGGAATGGCTTGATCGTCTCCTTTTGAGAGTCCAGACAAACCCCGACGATTTCGAATCCGCGGACTTTGTATTCCTGATAGAGGGCTCGCAATTGAGGAAGGTCCTCTTCGCAAATGCGATATTCACTCGACCAGAATACGACCAGCACGGTCTTGCCCTTGTAGCCGCGGATATCAACTGTTCCCCCTTCAAAACCAGGTCCATTCAAGACCAGGGACTTCCCCTTCAAATCCAGGCGTCGCAGCGCGCCGACCGCACGGATCCCCGAATCGGTCTTGGGCCGCTCTTTCATCAGACGCTGGTACCAGTCGGCCGCTTCCTTCGACTTGCCACTCAATTCTTCGTGGTGCGCCAGCAGCAGCATCGCGTCGGCCCCGTCTTCGGATTCAGGGAATTCCTTCAGGAAATCTTCCATCCCCTTGATCCACTCTTTCTGAACGTCAGCAGCCTTGTCCTTTTCCGCCGCTGTCATGTCGACGTAATACTGTGCCTGGATTCGTCGATAGGCGACGTATGGAACCAGCGGCGATTTTGGAGTACGTCGTCGCAGATCGACTTCCATTGCTCGCAGATCGGCTGCCCCTTCCGGGAAGGTTCCCATCTGGGCGGCGAGTGCGTATCCGTCAACCATTTGCTTGGTCAGCAACAACTTTTCATCATCGGTGTCGGCCAGTTCGATCGCTCGACGCAGCAGATCGGCACGCCGAGCCATCAGCGACTTGATTGTCGCTTTGTCGGCGTTCGGCTGCATGAGACCCTGTTCAAGCTTTTGCAAATCGACCAGCAGCTTCTCAACTTCAGGTGACGTTCCTGGATTCGTACCAGTCCCGGCGACAGCCAGCAGCGGCTGGATCAAAGTTCCCCCGGCAGAAACGTGAGTCCCATCCCCTTCAATCGGTTGTGGGACCTGCGTCAGCTTCCAGACTTCGCCGATGCGAACGACTTCACCGATTTGAACTCCGATGAATTTACCCTGAGATTCGACAATCGCCATTGCGTTTTCGTAGGCCTGCAAATCTCCGGTTGCCTTTTCGTCATCCAGCGGAATCGTACTCGGCATCAGAGCGTCAAACCGAACCCAGCGTGACTGTGCCAGCACACGGCTTTTGGAAACGATCGTACGACTTTTCTTGCCAGCATCAGTCGCCGATTCCAGCAGCTTGGTCGCCAGTTGCTGATTCAGACCAATCGATTTCAGGTCTTCGGCATTCACCATCACCAGTTGCAGAGCAGCATCGTCACCCGCAACCATCGCACGAATTGCCTCTTTGGAGGCTTCTGATGCGGACAGTGTTTTCCAGGCGTCAATCTTTCCATCTTCGTTCTGGTCGATTCCCCACCGGGAACCACCCAGGTTCACCCAGCGGCTTTGATCAATCTTGCCGTTATTATTCGAGTCGATGTCACGATAGACTTCGACACCCTGATTGTAGTAGCGCCACTGATCGAGTGTCCCATCGCCATCCGTATCAATGATCTTTCGCAAGATCTGCCCGGCCGGTCCAAGAACGACCCAGCCCGAGGCTTTTCCCTTACGCTCGGCTTCGACCTTGCACTTCGCAAACTCTTCTGGCTTAGGAGTTTCGTACTCCACATCCTGCTGTTTCGGAGTAAATGCGAGCGTATCTTTCACCGAAGCCGTCGGTGCTGCGATTACGGGTGTCTCTGTCGCCACTGCCAGTGCAGCCATGCCCACGACACAGACTCGTCCCAATGCTTGCCATGAATGCAACGTCATCCCAGTCACTCCATTCAACCTGCGGCGTTGTCGTCCGTCGGCCGCTGCAAATCCGTTGGCGGCCCGATCATTCAGGGGATTCTAGGAAAACTGCGAAAACCCGTCACGCCCAGTTTCGGCCAAAAATGCCGAAACCGGGTTTCGCCCCCCGCTGACCCCACCGAACCACGCCATCGCCGCTTTCGATTTGCGGTGGACGTTATTGGCACTTCGACCTGTCGAAACGTGTCATTCGTTTTTGGCTGAAAGATACGAGCGACGGTAGATCTTTCGACTGTCGATAAGACGTCGCCGAGCGTTCAAGCACGCGTTCTCTCCACGAACCGAGTTTCACCGATGCCGCATCGATTTCACGTCGAAGTCCAGACTGAGTCAAACCATCAGGTATTTGGAAGGAAGATGCGGCAATCGTTGATCGCGGTATTGTGCGGGCAGCAGCGGGCGAGGTTGGCTCGATTAGCGTATACTCGTACCGTATGTCGACCTAGCCGCTTCACTTGCATCGAAGAAATCCGTTGCTGCACCATCTCTCTGAACACGGGCTGATTTTCACTGTCGCGTTTGACATCGTGGTCGCAATTGTCGCTTCGGCAAATGTGATTTTGACCAAGCGTGATACCCGTGCCACGATCGCTTGGGTGGGGCTCATTTGCTTCACGCCACTGATCGGTGCAGTCTTATATGTTTTGCTGGGCGTAAACCGTATTCAGCGACGTGCTCGTTTGTTGCGGAGTAGTCATCAGCGTCCGGAACCTTCTGAACATCAAGACGCGTGTCCCCAGAATATCCTTGATGATACATTCGGCCCGAATGGTGCCCATCTTCTTTCTTTGGTCACACTCGGGAACAAGATTGCGAAGAAGCCGCTATTGCCGGGCAATCAGGTCCTTCCCCTTCTGGAAGGTGATCAAGCCTTTCCTGCCATGATTCAGGCGATCGATGGAGCGACAAAGAGTATCTCGCTCAGTACGTACATCTTCGACAACGACAGCATTGGCCGACTTTTTCTGGACGCATTGAAACGGGCTGTCGCTCGGAATATTGAGGTACGAGTCCTGATCGACGATATGGGCGCTCGATACAGTTGGCCGACGATGACGCAAGCCTTGCGTCGAGCTGGGATAAACTGCGCGACATTTATGCCACCCTCATTTCCCTGGAAGTTTCAGTACACGAACCTGAGAACTCATCGGAAAACGCTGGTTGTGGATGGGAAACTGGGCTTCACCGGAGGAATCAACATTCGGGAGGGCCATTGCCTGGCCTCCCACCCACGCCATCCTGTTCGCGATCTTCACTTTCAAGTTGAGGGACCAGTTGTTTCACAGATTCAGGCGGTATTCGCCGATGACTGGTCGTTTTGTACCGGTGAGGTTTTGCAAGGGCCGGCCTGGTTTCCTCAAATCGAAGCGCGAGGGAATGTCCTGGCAAGGGGTGTACCAGACGGTCCTGACGAGCACTTTGAAAGTTTTCGTCACATTCTTCTCGGCGCGATCGCCTGTGCGGAATCTTCGATCATGATCGTTACGCCCTACTTTCTGCCGGATGCCTCGTTGATCGTCGCATTGAATGTTGCCGCTCTGAGAGGAATTTCAGTCGATATTGTTTTGCCCGGCGAAAACAACATCGCTCTCGTTAAGTGGGCCTCGACCTCGCAGTTGTGGCAGGTCGTGGATCGAGGCTGCCGTGTCTGGATTTCTCCGCCGCCGTTCGACCATGCAAAGCTGGTGGTGGTGGACGAACTCGTTTCTATTTTTGGTTCGTCAAACTGGGATCCACGCAGTCTGCGGTTGAATTTTGAATTCAATTTGGACTGCTACGATAGCACATTGGCGGCTCGGCTAAAAACGCTCATCCAGGACCGAATCAGTCGCGCACGTCGGCTGACATTAGCGGAGCTGGATGGACGCTCTCTTGGCATCAAGTTGCGGGACGGCATTGCGTGTCTGGCATCGCCGTACCTCTGACTTCTAAACGGCCGCAACAGCGTCACGTTGCCCGTGTATGTTGCGCAATGAGAGATCCTGAAACATTCGCTGGGTGGCCGCGGTTGCCCTTCTTCGGGCTACCGGGGTCGCAACGCGGCAAGAAGTTTTGTAAAGAGCCCCATTATTTCGGAAGCTTCTTGTGGATCCGTCATCTCAATGCTGAGTGCCAACCAGACGTTGATTTCGATGCACACATCAGCCGGAACGCGCTAGCGTCCGGTTCCGACGGTCGACGCGTTATATGCACATCGCCCTGAACCGGACGCTAGCGCGTTCCGGCTGATGGTCGTACTTTCATCGTTCGGTTCACCGCGCCTCTGCGGGTACGATTACGATCGCTGGCCACCCAACATCAAATTCGAGACGATTTACAGCCTGTCCACTACTTCTTGCGAATGAGCTTCATGCCGTTGCACATCTCTTTGGCAGGCTCTCCGCTTTCCCAGCCAATCCCGTCCATTTGGTAGTGATCAGCATCAACGATCGTCAGAGTTGCTGCGTGCATGTGCTTATCCTTCTTTGGGTCCAGATTCGTCCCGCCTGCGAATTCAAACTTCAACGTATTGGTGAGTGACTTTGTGCTCGCTTTCATGCGCGGCTGGTTCCCCAGAACGCAGTAATGAGTCATCAGCACGTCCGGTCCATCGGCTGTATAGATCGAAATCATCTCGTGGGGCTGGCCCGGAAACAGGGTTTCCTGAATCACACTTCCGCCGGCTGTCAATTTGATGACCGAGACCACTTCTTCAGTTGGTTTTCCATCCTTGTCTGCAGTCACCCAGGTTCCAACAAGGGTTTTCAACTTCTCTAAGCCGGCATTTGCAGCGGGTTTCGGCCCGTGATTGTGCTTCTCGTCACCAAAGGCCAGAAACGAGACACCGATCAGCAACAGCCCGCACATCACAAATTGTCGTACCATCATCTTGCTCCTGAATTCGTAAAAGACTTTTGATTGGAACCCATCCGTCATCAGATAGCCGATCAATGATGGCCAGGATCGACATCGGATCACGCGATTTTTGGCTTCGTACAAATTACGGATCAGAATCGGTCAGCCAGCCCGCCAGTTGCTCCCAGGCCATCGTCAGTCGCTTGTAGTCCAACATCTCAGGAGGCATCGTTTGCAGGGTCCGTGCCACGCTGCGGGCCTTTTCTGGCATGGATCGCAGGACCTGCCAGGGGAGATGAGTCACGCGAATGCCGAATACAATTCCACGTGTTTCCGGCAATACAAACAGGGACTGGTCTTCGCGACGAAACCAAGCCTGATCCAGGGTGACAGAATTCGTCATCCCGGGCAGGTTTCGGTCAAGATGTTGATTCAACTCCGGTTGCCGACAGACACTCCAGTTCGCTCGGATGACGCATTTGCCCGGACGCAAATTCTGCAGCAGTCGATCGATCTGCTGGCCCAGCGCCACGTTCAAATTCGGTACTGGCTCGTGAACTTCGGAAACAGTCTGTCCCAGTTTGTCGGTCAGCCGCCAGCTTGAGGGGAAGCAGACACAACCTGCAGCCACGGTAAATTGCCCGTCAGAACGAGGTACCAGCAGCACGAAGTCCGGTTCCACCGATCTTCCCAGAACGAGTAACTTCTCGAACAGTGACAATTCCGGACGTTGCAGTTCTGCCGATGACTCGGCCAGTTCCTTCCAGTGACAAACGAACTCAAGGAACTCCTCGACAATCTCCGTCCCTTCGGGAAGTATCGCAGCATAACGTGCCGGGTCATTTGCCAGCCATCGCTTTCGCTCGGCCAGGACAGTCGTCGATTCGACGGATCTCGCGAAGAACTCTTCAGGCTCACCCGGGATTGTTCCCAGGCGGAACCGAAAGTCCTCATCAACAAACAACTGGGGATCGCGGGGACTGTTCATTGGATTTCGATGGTTCGATCCAGAGATACCTGCCATGCGCGGATATTAATGACGGACTTCCTGAGGGGACTCGATCACCGAAAACTCGCGACGGGTTTGCTCAAGAACACGGTCGAATTGCTCGCTGTTGACAGCCTTCGCTTCTTCAACGAAGTGCTTTCGCATGGTCTCCAGGCAGGGAGCCCCAGTATCGAGATATGTTATCAAATGACCGCGGAGTCGTTCTTCGGGATGCAAACCTGGTGGTCGCGTACCGTCAGGGTTCCCAAAACGATGACACCACTTGAGCCACGGAAGACAGTAACAACGGCCCCCGTTACGACGGATCCGCTGGTGAAGATGAAACTCCTCAGGCCCAAACCCTCGCAGAAACGGATGAAAACCGGGCCAGGCATCTTTGCGGCAGGCAAACTGACCGCATCCCTGCATCTCAATTTCGAAGGGATCGTCGTTTTGAAAGGCACTGTCGTTGACTGCCCATTGCCCATACATCAACGATCCCCACTTCGGAGTGAAGTGAGTCCCAACCAGATCATCGATGCCGCCATCGCCAATACACGGCCCCTGCCACAGATCTTTCGACCCAGGGTGTGTATTGAACCATTCGATCAAACGACGGACCACGCCGGTTGGCAGCAGCACATGACAATCGATGACCAGGACTGCTGGAGCCGTTGCCAGATCAAAAATACGTCCCTTCGCCGCAGCCGTCCCCCCAACTTTCGTAAAGTGTTCGTACCTGGCACCAATCCGTTCGCATAAGCCCCTGCACTTGGCTGAGTGGCTTCCTTCGTCGTTGCTGAAGGGTTGGCCTTGAGGGTCATTGTCGACGACGATGATCTCGATCTCACGCAAGCAGTCGGTGTGATGGACCCGCAAGCTTTGTATCGTCGCCCACACTCCGGGCCAGTCGCGATAACACGCCATCCCGATACTCAATTTCGGGCCTGTCCGCGGTACAAACAAATCCCAGGTTTTATTGGGACGATCTTCCTCGGCGCGCGACAGAACGGTGAAGCCGTTGTTCGTGACGACATGTGACATCACAAACCATTCAGGATTTTCGGCAAGGAATTCCCGGATGGCAGGAACCAGTCCTGGTTCTCCATGTTCACCCTGTTCACCAAACGTATGGGTGTCGTGCAGCGCGATCCGACGACGACAGGCCTTCGCATGTCGTTTCAATTCGGCCCGCAACTGATCGCGCGTATGGAGCGTATCAATGAAGAGCAAATCACACGGGATTGCTTCGAGCGTCAATGTGCTGGACTGAACGAAACGGAACGCAGTCGACCCCGCATTCGCTTTCAGTGTTTCAGAGATCGGATCGTGATACAGATCGACGGTGATCAACTGTTCGGGTTGCCCCGCCAGCAACGCTGTTGTGCTGACTCCTTGACGCATCCCGAATTCAACAACGATCCCTGCCTGACTCGCCAGTCGCTTTAGCGTCGCACAGTGCTGGTTGATATCACTGTCGGTATCGCGCACCCGAACAAACATCTCTTCCAGCGCATCGGGACATTTCTGCGCCAGTTGCGTTGCCAGAGCCGGCCCCCAGACGATTCCCGTGGGATTCAACCGTGAAAAATAGTGCTGCCAGTCTTCGCTGGTGTTAGCAGGTGTCAGGTACCACGGAACATGTCGGGCCGCATACGGGGGGGCCAACCGAACGGCGGGTGAATAGCCGCCCCAACCTGTTCCAGCTCGATACATCGCCAGGGTCGTATCGACCGCTGCATCGTAATGTTCACTATCCAGCGGTTTGGTCCAGAACTGCGATTCATGAGCAACGACGCGGTCACGAATCGGCGATTCTTCGGGAAGGTCATCAATGACGAGTGACAGGCCAGCCTTGACGAGTCCGGGAAATCGATCGAACGCGCTGCGTAACTTCGTGGCAAAGTCTCGTGGAACCGTTGCCAGATCCAGATCAGCATCGCTCACCAGATAATCCGTGGAAGTATCCAGGAAACGCCATGGAGCCTGATTCCCCAGGTTTTCGGCACGGATGACGTTGACCGGACATTCATTGTCGTACCAGTCCAACAAAGGTCCATACGTGGAATCACAGTCAACGATTGTGATCGGACCGACGTTGTCACAGTTGACCAGATGTTCCACCATCGGCTTAACGGCAAGAGCATCGCGATTCGTCAGCCAGCAGGGGATGGCTGCGGGACGCAGCGAGACAGACTGCCGCGTGTAGTTCTTCACCCAGTGTGCACACAATCGAAACGTTCCCGTCCCCATCGGTTTTTGAGGCAACGGTCCAGCGCTGCCATGATGCAGGCCATTCCCCCAGCGATAGATGTAGGCAGTCTGCTCGATCCGGCCCGAACCGAGCACCGTTGGAACCTGCGACTGCAGCGCGGCATCCATGACCGCGTCTTGCGAGTTGTCTGGCAGGGGCTTGTAACGTCCGACTTTTTCCCAGGCAGATTTTCGAAACATGCCAGCGTTGTGGGCGTAACCAGTCCGGACTTCGTGCACCAGGTTTCCGTCGTAGTCGACCCAGTATGCCTTGGGATTGAAGTAGTCGGCGGTTCCAAGCAATTCCACCGACAGAGCCATCCGCCAGGGGAGGCTGATATCGTCGTCATCCCAGGAACAAATCAAGTTTCCGCGAGCCGCCTCGATCCCAGCATTATATTTCTCGCCCAGCGTTGCGCACGGCGGCACATTGATCACTCGAACACGCGGAAACTCGCATTCGATGACCAGACCGGGAGTATCATTGACGATGATCAACTCGCGAGCAGGAAACGTCTGCCGGGCAAACGATTCGACAGCCTCTTCGAGGATGACCTGACGTCGCGGCAGGTCATAAGCGAGACAAATCGCCGAGACGAGATTTCCCGGAGGTTCAAACTGCGAACAGGATGAACACGCAGGCATCGGTTCACCGCCAGCCAATGTCAGTTGCGACGCATCAAGCGTACACAACTGACGCTGCTGGCAGTGATAGACCTCGGTCAAACGATTCAGTCTCGCGTGCAGACCACGACGGTGCTGACAGACATTCATGAGTACGACGTTTGAGCAGTATCGCCGGGCATCATGCCGTTAAATGCCGGGGGGCTCGCCGTTCCGCTCGAACAGGCTGTTGTCAGCACCCATTGGTTGACTCCACCCATATTCTGCCACGTCCAGGTCGCCATCCCTGATGAGCCTGACGTTGTCGAGGAACCTGTTGTACTCGACTCGGTGGTACTGGAGCCCGTTGTGCTTGACTCAGTCGTGCTGGAACTCGTACTGGTGGTACTTGTGCTTGAAGTACTCGACGTACTGCTACTGGTACTCGTCGTCGTGGGGACGCTGAATTCTCTCTTGGCTGAACTCCGAAGTAACGTCGCATTTGACTCGTCCATGGCCCATGCGATGGCCAGTACCCATCGGGTATTTGCTGCCATTGAGATGTCCGACGTTGAATACGGAAACGTTGGGCTTCGCAACACGTCGACAACTAATGTCCCTGCCGGATCATCGTACGGAGTTTCCTTGAAGACAGGGTCAGAAATGGTTCCTTCCGTAGTTGAGTACCATTTAATCCATAACATCGCTGGCGGATTTCCATCCACACTGACCTTAAATGTTCCCGGCATTGAACCCGGGTCGACGTAACCGTTCACACCCCATCAGCAGTGAGTGAAGGTCCCTGCTTGTGATT
>JBAWWJ010000131.1:0-22292 GCA_037146815.1 Planctomycetota bacterium | reverse complement strand
TTACGACCTGCCTCAATTGAACGAACTCTGCGAGCAATTGCGGCAACGAGTGCGAGTTCGTCCAAACAACTGAGGTGAGAGGTGTGGTCATCCTGAGGGAACAATCGTGTCTACACTCCGATTCTGCTCCCTGATTGTTATGGTGGCCTGGTTCATTCAGGCGCCTTCAATGGCAGGGATGCCAGCCCTGCTCCCGACAAACTGGACCGCGGAACATGACGTCGACCCTTCGCGAAGCTGGAATCCGGGAAGCCCTGTCGGGTCCATGGACGCCCGCTGGCAAGCTCTGTCGTTCTTTACCGCAGGCGTTCTGATCAGCGCCTGGGTCGTGAAACGGCTTTGGAATTTACTACGTGTTGAATTCGACTGGCTCCCGGAACTGGACTATCGACGTGCGTTGAGTCTGGTGGTGCTGTGGGGCCTGCTGTTCATTGTCGTGCTGACGATGATTTCGGGGGCTCGTGAACTGATGACCCCGGGAGCCTGGAGGAAACAGGGTTGGACGTACAAATTGTCGGATGCCGTGCCGTCTGTTGACAACTCACTCGCCATTCGCCGCCGTGCCTTGGAAGAATTGCGATTGGCACTGCTGAAATATGCTGCGGCCCACGAAGGACGATTTCCCGATGCACCTCGTGCAGGAGAAACGGGGGACAATGACTCGGGTGTCAACCCGGAACTTTGGAAGATACCGGGTGAAACCGGCCTGAGCTTTCTCAGTGTTCCGGGAAGTCGCGGTAGTGTCGACGGGCGACTCGTAGTCTACGAACCCTCGATCGACGGTGATGAACGCCTGGTTCTGTTGAGTAACGGAATGATCGGGACCATGCGTTCGGCCGAGATCAAAGCGGCGATGGAACCCAAGGTGCAGCGATGAGCGATCCCTCAGTACCGGCCGCTTGCCCTTCAGCAACGGATCCCACCGATCACGAACGTATGGCCGCGCTGTCTCGGAAGTTTCGAATCGCCTGGGGAACGGCCATCGTCGTTATTGCCCTGATTCTGGCTGGGCCGATTGAGCAGCTCATGTTCGGCTGGATCTATTTTCCTCTGCGAACAATTCCGAAGTTCACACCCGACTGGCCTACGGCAATTCTGGGATCGGTTTCTGTCATTGCCTTTCTCGTGATGCTCGACCGGACTATGAAATGGCTCCGCGATAAGTCTGGTGGTTCTCCAGGCCGCATCCACTGGCAGTTTCGCTCGACCGTGATTCTCGGAGTCATGCTGGTCGTCCTGTTTGCTGCCGGTACAGCGATGGTGGGGGCAACTCATCAGATGATCTGGATGATGACCGGAAAAGGGGGCACTGCCGAGGACGAAGCGGCATTTGCTCAACGCAGACTGCCTTCACTCCTTGATTCGGTCTACGATGCGAGAAATGCCGTTTTCACTTCAATGACACGAAACAATTTGAAGATGATTGGTATCGCTTTTCACAATACCGACGAAATGTTTCGGGCTATCCCTCCGGGTGGTACAACGAATCCACAGGGTGAACTGCTCCATGGATGGATCGCATTCATTGGCAATTACCATTCGTTCCAAACAAATGGCATCGACTTTCAGACTCCGTGGAATGTGCCCCCTAATGACCGACTCTACAAATGTCAGATGCACGGGTTTCTCAACCCGTCGATTCCAGGGCCGGTTTTTGACGAGGAAGGCTACGGACTCTGTCATTTTGCGGGTAACTCGCATGTCCTGCCGTTACAGACCGTGATGCCTGTACAGACCGTGAATAGTGGAGATGCTCACGCGCAACTGATTCAACTGAAGTCCGAGAATCGAATTCGGTCACTCAGCGACATCATTGATGGGACTTCGAATACCATCCTGGCCGGAACCGTCGGCGAACGATTCAAACCTTGGGGCTATCCTGCCAACATCCGCGATCCTTCGATCGGCATCAATCGATCTCCGCACGGCTTTGGAGGAGCACCGGGCTGGAAAAAAGGATTGTTTTTGATGTGTGACGGTAGCGTGAGGTCGCTGAGTGAAAAGACGGACCTGCGCATCATGCAGGGGCTGGCGACACCCGATGGAGGTGAAGTGATTGAAGAGTGACAGATCCTGTGCAAATCGCAGGAAACTCTCTCTGCGAGTCAGTGACCCCGGCCATCACACCTTCGTAAATATCGATTCGCTGACAGTTCCTGTACTGTCCCCGAACGCCGCCTCTTCGATCCCCATCGAATGCAGGATACTCAAGTAGACGTTTGACATTGGCGTCCGATCTTTTCGCCAGTAGGTGCCGTGCTTCAGCCCCATGTTCGATCCGCCAGCTATAAGCGTCGGCAGGTTTGTCGGGTTGTGAGTCGTACTCGCTCCACTCCCGAACAGAACGATCGTGTTATCCAGCACACTGGAACCAAGATCCTGATACTGTTTCAGACGATTCAGGAAGTAGGCAACCTGCTCACTCAGAAACAGGTCGTATTTGGCAAATGCCAACTGACCGTCTTTGTCTTCCGCATGAGACAAATTGTGGTGAGTTCGATTCAGGCCAAGTTTGACGGGGAAGGTGTCGCTGATCCCCATTCCATCTTCGCGATTCAACATAAAGGCAACGGATCGCGTGATGTCTGCGTCGAAGGCCAACGCGATCAGATCGAACATGTTCCGGTAATATTCGCGCGGCTCACCTTCGGTTGTTGCGTCCAGATTCAAATGGCTGTAGTCCTGCGATTTGATCGGGATGTCGATCCATTTTTCTGATGCGACCAGCCGACTTTCGATTTCATCGAGCGACGTCAGGTACTGGTCAATCCGCTCGTTATCAGATTTACCCAGCCGCTTGTTCAGCGACTTTGCACTTTCCTGAACCGCATCAACCAGTTTGACTCGCTTCTGAAGTTGTTCACGCTGGGATGCCAGCGAAGCTCGATCGCCACGGAACAACCGGTCGAAGACACGTCGCGGGTTATTTTCGGCTGGAACCGGCTTTCCTTCAACGTTGTAGGAGATCGTTCCTGTGCGGGAGAGAAACCCGACCCCCGCATCGATCGACAAAACGAGTGATGGCTGGCGGCAATACTTTTTCGTATGCAACGCGACAACCTGGTCGAGCGCTACCGAATTGAAGGCCCCCGGCTTGGGGTCATGCAGGGGCGCCCCCGTCAACCACATGTCCGAACACATATGCGGATCAGCCTTGATCCCGTTCGGGTGCTGCAATCCCCCCAGGAAGCTGACGTGTTCGCGAAACGGCCGGAGAGGTTCGGTCGATTTGCCGAACTCGAATTCCTTCCCTTCCTTTTGAGGAAACCAGCTCCATTCCCCAACGCCGTGCTTCGGATTCGGGAGCGACATTCCATTGGCGGTGTACAAGGCACAAAACCGCCGCGGAGTCTTTTCAGCGACCTCTTTCCCCATCGCTTCCAGCAACGGCAACGACAACGTAACTCCCGCCAACCCCTTCAGTACCGAACGGCGATCAAGTTTCATTGCGGAATCCATGCAAGGCTGGTGGTGACGGTTTTCGTTGGAGTAGACGCGGAACTCTTACGAATTCGGCGTCAAATCGCTACTTCTTCAGGAACATGTCACTCTTGATGACAAAACGGATCAAATCCTGCATCCGAAGTTCACTTGAGCGCAATTTTATGCATTCCTTCTGAAGGAACACAAGTTCATTGTAGGTCAGGCTTCGTCCCAGAGCGTAGCACGAAAGGTGCTTCAGGAAGCTGAACGTCACCTGATCGATTCTTTCGTCGGCCAGGTACCGCTTCAAGCTGTTCAGGTCCAATACCTTGGTTCCATCCGGCAGCTTTGACGGCGCATCGATCTTGCGTTCGTTTTTGAACAAACCTCCCGCATCGTACTGCTCAAACGGAAGCCCCCACGGATCGATACCCGTGTGACACTTGACGCATCCTTCCTGGTTTCGATGCCGTTCGAGTTTTTCTCGCAGTGACAGATTCCCGCCGTCGTCTTCTTTCAGGCGAGGGACATTCGGTGGTGGATCGTCTGGTGGTTCCGCCACGATCTTGCGAGCCACCCAGGCCCCGCGCTTAATCGGGTTGGGCTCTCGACCATCTGATAAACCTGCCAGAATCCCCGCTTGAGCCAGGATACCTCCCAGATGTTCGTTCTCATGCCGGATGGGAACGAATTTGAAACCGCTTTCCGTGCGGTCACCCAGGTTGTAATACGTTGCGACAACTTCGTCTGCGAGGATGAAATCGGAGTGGATGATGTTGCGCAGTGACAGGTTCTGTTCGATCAAATAGGTCAGAAATCGGACAGGTTCCTGTCGGAGATGCAGTTTCGCATCACGGGTCAACCTGGGATAACGGCGGCTGTCGACGGAAACAACATCGAACTTGTCTAAGCTCAACCATTGCGAACCAAACTCGCGCATGAATTGTTCGAACCGGGGATCACGAATCATCCGCTCAACTTGAGCATCCAGTGTCGCATGCAATTCCTGCTTCCGCGCCAGATCGAGCAACTGTGGATCGGGTGCAGAATTCCAAAGAAAGTACGAGAGTTTCGACGCCAGTTCATAGCCATCCAGGTCTTCTGGTTCCGGTGTCTCGCTGTTTTCGATCAGAAACAGAAACTGCGGTGATGTCAGAACGACCAGCAGCGCATCTTTGATGCTCTGTTGAAAACTCAGCTTTTCGGCAGTCGATCTCTTCCAGACCGCAAAGATCACAGCATGCTCTTCATCGGTAACTGGTCGTCGAAAAGCCCGCGTTGCGAAGGACCGCAGGATTTCGGAGGCATATTGAGCGTTGTCGTTCTTGTTGGGAGAGTCGATGAAGATCCGACGATGCGTCGCGGGTGGCCATTCGGAGTAATAGGGTCCTTCGAATTCGATCGATCTCAACACCAATCGTGGCATATCGCGGCCGTCGGTGTATTCACTGCGAATTCCGATTTCACGAATCCCTGCCAGGTAGTTGACGTTGTCCGTTTCCACATCGGGACTGGGGAAATCGTTGATGGGGCCAGAGAAAATGTATTCGTGCAGCTCTCCCCCTTTCACAGCCTGCGGTTCGCCGACGCGAGTCAACGTACTTCCGCAGTCGCGACGCAATCCCACATAAACACCCAGCGATGGTGTCCGGCTTTCAAATGCCAGAAACTGTCGGCCGACAACACTGTCCGCGGCGACTTTGCGAAACACGGCGCGTCGCAATCCCGCGTTGTCCCCCGATCGAATCGTGACGTTGACTGGTCCCGCGGCGAGGCGAACCAAAATGAATGCGTAGCCCTGCTCAGGAACCTCATCAGGCTTGGCGTCCGACGGCTTCTTGAATTCTGGCAACTGACCGGAAAATCGGCGTTCCCCCAATTCAAGCGAAAGATTTCGTCCTCCACCCGGCTCCCGAAACAGATCCACGGCATAGATTCCTGCGTCAACAATCTGGACGGTCGATGAGGGGGTTGCAACGAGATTCGTGACCGTTGGGCTTTCGCTGGCTGAAGGTCCCGCAACAGTCCCCGGGTTCAGCAGCAAGCCATCGTCATAGCGAGCCCCCTTGACCGTCACACGGAAATTCCCGCTGTCAGGGAGTTCTCGCAACGAAATCTTGAAGTTCGCCATCGGTCCATAGGTACTCTGCTGACCAAAGATCTCGGAACTTGGAATCGCCGGACGAAGCAGCAATCCTGCAGGGACAACCTGAAAGGCCTCCCCCTTGGGATATCCCGGGTTCCCGCGCATACAGGCAAAGACTGAATGGTAAATACTGTCGTACTTTCGCCAGCCTCGTACCGTGTCGTTACCCGCGTAACCCTCAATGAACTCGTACTTCGTCCGCATGTGAAACGGTTTGTACGGGAACGGTTTTGAAGGATGTGGCTCGGTCACCTGGAAGTCGGCATTGTTCAACAGGTGGTTGTTCGCCCCCAGAATCAGATTGTCAGGACACGGTGTGGGGTTGATCTTCTGCCCCAGGTCCATACGAAACGTTTGAATCGTCGGCGGTGTGGTTTCATCAACAATGCAGAGATCCAGCGACTTTTGAGCGATATCGAAGTACGACTCCACCTGCAGCGGCGAAAGGACCATCGACTGACCGTTGTTCGCAAACCCATCTTTGGAAATCGCGTCAGGAGGCAAGACTTCTGTCAGGTCCTCGTCGAGTCCCAGCAGATCACGCAAAGTATTACGATACTGCGAAACCGTCAGTCGGCGAATCGAACCATTCCGCTGAGTATTGCGGGCCATGGCAGAATTCATCGCCCGTTGAATCCAGCCCGTCAGTCGCTTCTTCTGGTTGTCATCAAATTGTGGCTCATCATCGGGGGGCATTGCCCCATCGGAGACTTGCTTGAGGATGTCCTTCCACAGAAACAGATGTTTGTCTTCGGGAATACCCGCAAGGAGATCGACTCGAATCCCGGATTTCATCTGATCGGCATTATGACACCGCAGGCAGTATTGCTTGAACAGCGGTTGCACGAACTCGCGAAATTCATTGTCGATCTCCGTGACGGCGATATCAGCAGATTTGGTCTCGACTGAGGGCTTTTCTTCGCCGCTGGAAACCCACCGTCCTCCGCAGATCATCGCTGTCACGACAACGACGGCCAGAAGCCGCTGTCGCGAAAAAAAGTCTTGACTCATCATCTTCCATTCCAGGAGGGCTCAGTCGACCAGTTCACCGAAGTGAACTCAACAAAACCAGCATACATGAGTCAATCCATGCACGCGCAGTGTCCCGACCAAAAACCGGCCATTGATCAATCGCAATCGTTCTGTCTCTGTATTTAGAATGGCCCTTCTCGGATCGACTCCACTGCAGTTCGCCACATTGACCGAAGCACCAGACGCTCGCCGCCTATTTCTTGATCGCCTTGCAAACCAGTTGATAGTACTCAGCAATCTGGTGGCCTGCGGCAGGTGCGACGTCAGACTGGCGAATGACAATCAGGTCCATACTGGGGACAACGAAAATATTGTTATCCCAGCGTCCCAGTGCCGCATAGGCATCCTTTGGAACTCCGCCCCATTTGCCGGTAGTGTTGTTCCACCACAGATATCCGTAGGTCTTGTTGAGGTCCTGCGAGGGGGCGATGGAGTCTGCCAGCCATTGTGCGGGTACGATTTGCTTGTCGACCCACTTTCCTTTGTTCAGCACCAGCAGACCAATTCGGCCGAGTGATCGAGCAGTGGTATGGCACCCCGAATAGGGCAACGCCAATCCTTCTCGCCTTTCCCATGTCAGGTCGTCAGCCTTGATCCCGATCGGACGGAAGACGCGGTCGTTCAGGAATTCGTCGATCTGCTTGCCGGTCGCTTTGTGAAAGACAGGGCTGAGCAGAGCCAGGCCCGTATTGTTGTAATCCCATTTCGCCCCCGGTTCATGATCCATCGCCGCGGTCTTCAGAGCGTAACTGAACAGGTCTTCACGCTGACCAATTCCTGCGTCATTGTGGACTCCAGAAGTCATGCTGAGCAGTTGCTTGACCGTCACCGTTCGCTTCTTCTCGGGACTGGCTTCCGGCAGGTATTGACCGACCGTGTGATCAAGCCCCAGTTTGCCGTCGGCAATGGCGAGCCCCGTCGCCATGCTCGACAGCGATTTGCTGGTGGAATAGGCCGCGAACTTCGATTGACGATCGGCCCCGGCAAAATACCATTCGGCCACAATCCGTCCGTGACGAATGACCATTCCAGACTTGCTGTTGTGAGATTCCAGCCATGCTCTGGCACTTTCCAGTGCATCCGCGTCCATCCCCTGACTGGCGGGTGATGCCGTTTCCCAATCGTCACCCGGCCAGGCAGTCTGAGCCGCCAGTGGACGAACAAATGCAACAATGACCAGCAAGAGCCAACCCAATGATCGTGTCATGAAGAATACTCCGCGATGTAACTTCCGAATGTCTGAACGAGCGGCCAGTAAACCGCACTGCGATTATTCAACGATTCCCCCAAAGTTGCCATCATCTCGCAGGAACAACATTCGCGAGCAGCGAACGCTGGCCCGATGGTAATCTGCTTGAAAACGTGCTACGGATTGAGTGCGATTACCAAACGCAACCTGACGACTGGTGCTTTTGAGGTTTTAACTTTTCTACGGTCGCCGCTCGTACGGAATTCAAGAAGGAACCAACTGATGACAGCTGTGCAGATCGGTCGATGGATCAGTGGGCTGGTGATTCTCATGGCGGGGATTTGTCGTGCTGTCGAGCCGCCGCCATATCAATCGGTCCCCGAGTTTTTCAAAGTTCCAGCAGATTGGACTCTCGGTCCCTGCTCTGCGGCAGATATGAGTCGCAAAGGGGAAATCTACCTGTTTCACAGGGGAAAACACCCGATTATCTGTTTCGATGCGGGCGGCAATGTGTTGCGATCATGGGGTGACGATCTGATCAAAACCGCACACGGTCTTCGCGTCGACCGGGAAGACAACGTCTGGGTGACCGACATCGGCGATCACCGCGTCTACAAGTTTGATCGAACGGGAAAACTGCTGCTGGCACTCGGAACCGGAAAGCCCGGAGCCGAAAATGATCAATTCAACAAACCGACCGACATCGCCTTCGGGCCGGATGGCGAATTTTATGTGACTGACGGTTATGGCAATAATCGTGTGATGAAATTCTCGGCAAAGGGAACCTTGATCAAGTCGTGGGGATCGGCGGGAAAGGGACCGGGCGAGTTCAATCTGCCACATGCCATCGTCATCGATTCGCGCGGCCGAGTCCTTGTGGGAGACCGCGAAAACAATCGGATTCAGGCCTTTGATCGCGACGGAAATCACCTGGAGACCTGGACAGGATTCGCACCGTATGGCATGGCCTTTCGCCCCGACGGAGCCCTGTTCATCGCAACGGGCCGTGAGAATGACATCGTCGAACTCGATTCCGCCGGAAAGATCCAGCAGCGATTTGGACAGAAAGGAAAAGGGTCGGGCGAATTCGACTTGCCGCACATGTTGACATTCGATGCGACTGGCGCGATGTACGTGGCGGAAGTGGGTGGTGTCCGCTTGCAGAAACTTGTGCGAAACCCGGTCAGTGGCAATTGAATGCAGGTCTGGATAACCTCGATTCAGCAGTTCCTTCTACCGCTTACAGGATGTGATGATCACCATGAAACACTTCGCTCGATGGATACCGCTTGCATTAGCATCCCTTTGGATCGCTGCACCATTTTCCGTAGTCAATGCTGCCGATGACCCCAAAGTTTCTGTTGGGATTCCCGTCACCGATGAGGGCCTTCCAGGTGCCGGTCCAATCCGACGGTATGACTGGTTCAAAAACCTTTGGACGCAGAAACGAACGGCCTGGGCTGGACGTGTCGAACAGGATCAGAAGTCGCTGGTCTTTCTGGGTGATTCGATCACTCAGGGTTGGGGAGACGACATGGGAGGAAGCTTTCCCGGCGTCAAAGTCGCCAATCGAGGAATCAGCGGCGATACCACGCGTGGTATGCTGATTCGCCTGAAGGACGATGTCCTGGCTCTCAACCCCACTGGCGTCGTCATGCTGATGGGGACCAATGACCTGGAAGAAAATGCCGAACCGGAAGTGGTCGCGGGAAATTTCAAGCTGATCATTGCCGAGTTGAAGAAGCATAACCCCAAGCTTCCGATTATCGTCTGTCAGGTTTTTCCTAGCTCGGCGACCAAGAAGCGGCCAGCAGATAAGATCAAGAAAGTGAACGAACTGTATGCTGCCGCGGTCAAGGGAGATGCTCAGGTGACGTTGATCGAAACCTGGAAGCAGTTCGCCGACGAAAAGGGAGATGCCAAGTTGGTGGAGTTTCCAGATCTGTTGCACCCGAACAAGGCTGGCTACACCAAATGGGCTGCGGCTCTGCGACCGATTCTCGCAACGCTCGACTTCCTCGAAACGGCCGATGACGACTTCAAGCCGGAACCAGGTTTCGAAAGCATTTTCAATGGGAAAGATCTGACGGGCTGGGGATTCCGTGATCAGAAGACTATGGAAAAACAGGCGACATTCGATGGCAAGACTACCAGTTCAGACGGTCGCTACGTCGCCAAGCATGGCCGAATCATCGTCACGACGCCGCCCGAAGGTCGTCGCGTCCAGCAAATGTGGACCACGCGCGAGTTTCCCAAGAACTTCACGATGAAACTGGAGTTCCGGGCCACGCCGAATGCAGACAGTGGTGTCTTCATCCGCAAACCTCAATTGCAGTGTCGCGACTATCCGATCGCGGGCCCCTACAAGGAATTGAAGAACTACAAGGCCCAGGACTGGAACGAAATGGTCGTGGTCGTGAAGGACAATGTTGCCCACTGCACCTGCAACGGCGAAGTTCTGGAAGCGGCATTCAAGCTTCCTGAGACTGGGCCGATCGGTCTGGAAGGTGACTGTGGCCAGATGGAATACCGTCGCATTCGGATCATGGAGCAACCGTAAGAACATGGGTTCATCGCAGCCTCACTATCAGACGGACTTTCCATCGGGCGAGTTTGAGCGACGACGAGAACGCATTTGCCAGGAAATCGGCGATGCCAGAGCGATCGTTGCCGGCGGCCCCGCAACAGGAGCGTTTGATCTGTTTCGACAGACGAACGAGTTCTATTACCTGTGCGGGGTCGAAGTCCCTCACGCTTATCTGATGCTCAACGGCAAAATGAGGTGGACGACGCTTTATCTGCCTCGACGGGACGCAAAGCTGGAACGAAGCGAAGGGGCTCAGCTCAATTCCAGCGATCCCGATTACGTCTGCCGCGTGACTGGCGTCGATGAGGTGAAACCGCTCGAAAAGCTGGCCGAAGACGTTCGCGAAGCCACGCGAATCTTTACCCCGCACGCTCCCGCCGAAGGACGCGAAGCATGCCGCGACACGCTGCTGCACGCTCGCCACCAGATCGAATCCGATCCCTGGGACGGACGGCCATCTACCGAGCAATGGTTTCGCCAGAAGCTTTCTGCTGTGGCGCCACAGGCTGAATTCCACGATCTTTCGCCGATCCTGGACGAGATGCGGCTGATCAAGAGTCCTCGCGAGATTGAACTGATGCGTCGAGCTGGAAAGCTGACGGCGCAAGGAGTGATCGAAGCGACGAAGATCACTCGGCCAGGACATTTTGAATTTGAATTAGGAGCAGTCGCGGACTATGTCTATCTGCGCAGTGGTGCCAAAGGTCCCGGCTATCGACCGATCATTGCCAGCGGTCCCAACATCTGGAACGCTCATTACTATCGCAACGACCGCCTGATGCAGGCGGGCGATCTGGTTCTGATGGACTATGCTCCCGATGTGAACTGTTACACAAGCGACATTGGTCGCATGTGGCCCATCAATGGAACGTATTCGCCGGTGCAACGAGAACTTTATGGGTTCGTTGTCGAGTATCAAAAAGTCTTGCTGAAGACGATTCGACCGAAGCTGACGGTCGCGGAACTGGCACAGGAAGCGGCTGAAACCATGGACCCGATCTGGGCCGAATGGGCGTGGTCGAAACCGGCGTATCGCGAAGCGGCGAAGAAGATGATCGAATCCGAAGTCGCTTTCACGCACCCCGTCGGGATGGCGGTTCACGACGTCGGGGCTTACAAGCATGCTCCGCTGGAACCTGGCTTGGTCTTTGCCCTCGACCCACAGATGTGGGTTCCGGAAGAAGAGCTTTATATTCGAGTTGAAGATACGATTGTCGTGACCCCTGACGGCGTCGAATCGCTGACCCGGTTGGCGCCGTTGGAACTGGATGCAGTCGAGCAATTGATTGCCGGACACTGATTCTGCGATGCCTGATGTAAAACCGTTGTCATGACGAAACGGCCTACGGCATTCAGGAACAGGCTTTTGGAAAAGCCTCACAATTACTGACGACCAAAGATTCGAAGGACATCTCCATGATCCGCAAATTGCTCGCTGCCTGTTTGTTTTTCGGTACTGTTTCGTCGGCAGTAGTAGCTCAAGACATGCCTCTGTCGCAGGTCTTGATTGATGGCGAAGGATGGCAATTGGTGGCGGACGGGTACAAATTTACCGAGGGTCCCGCCGTCGATAAGGACGGGACCGTTTATTTCGTCGATGTCCCCGCGAGCCTGATTTTCAAGATTGGTGCGGATGGCAAGCCATCAGTCTGGGCAAAGGAGACAGGAAAGGCGAGTGGCCTGATGTTTGGACCGGCAGGACGCCTGTATGCCTGCCAGAGTGAAACGAAAAAGATCGTCTGGTACGACCGCGACGCCAAGCCGACCGTGCTCGCCGAGGATGTTCCGTGCAACGACATCATGGTCGACAAGAAGGGGGGCGTTTACGTCACGGATATGGGAGGCAACCAGGTCTGGTATGTGTCACCCGATGGGAACAAACGAGTCGTCGCCAGCGGATTCAAACCAAACGGCCTGACATTGTGGCCCGATGGGGGAACCTTGGTCGTTGCGGATTGGGAAAGCCCTCATCTGCAGACCTTTCGTGTCGAACCTGATGGAAGCCTGAAGTATGGCGAAAAGTATTATGGCCCGCTGCAGATCCCATCTGGACAGAAACTTCCCGGATCCGATGGAATGACTGTGGACGATGTCGGACGACTGTACGTAGCCACGCACGCTGGCTTGCAGGTCTTCGATCCCACAGGTCGACCCTGCGGCGCGATCTTGAAACCACAGATCAGCTTCCTGTCCAACGTCAAATTCGGCGGCGAGAAGTTCGATACGCTCTACGTCACTTCGACAGACAAGGTCTACAAGCGAAAGCTGAAGACAACGAGTACTCCACACTTCGCACGGTTGGCGAAGTAGAGGAAACGAATAGACGTTACACCGGGCGGTCGTTCAATGGACCAGAAGTGAACCGGTCGAGTTATCGCATGGAACTGGCGAGGACGAACAATGCAAATTTCATCTCGATCTCAATCCCGGAAGTCTCTTGGCTGGTTGATGTTTATTGCCTGCGGCATGTTTGCAACGGCGGCAAGTGCGGCCGACCCCTTGTGGGGTGCGAAAATGCTCAGTCTCAACGGGAGCGAACTCGGGGTGATCGCCAAGGGGGCGGAATCTCATATTGAGGCCGATGGGATTCTGCATGTCAGATGCCTGCGTGGTGTCGAATTTGGTTCCGTTGCCAAAGGAGCTGACACGCTTGTGCGGGTGGTTGTCAAGAACGTCTTCAACGAAGAGATCCAGATCACCAATCTGAAATCGGGTTGTAGTTGCGTTTCGTGGGACGAATTCAAGAGTTCGGCGGTTCCAACAGCAATTGTGATTCCGAGTGGCCAGCAGCGCGTTTTGACGCTGAAAATGGACACCGTCCGGTTTGATGGCGAACGCAAGGCCAAAGCGACGATCTTCCTGATGGACACAGTTCACAAGCAAACGACTGCGGTGGAATTCCCCGTCACAGCGTTCATTCGTCCTGACATCGTGATGACTCCGGGTTCGGTCAATTTCGGTGCTGTTGCTGTCGGAAGTGGTGCGGAACGCAAAGTCGATATCCACTACGCTGGCAGAAACAACTGGAAGATTACTCAAACGAAAGTCACGAATCGTAATCTGGCGGCCGTCGTGAAAGAGTTGCCTCGTCTGAACGACGGGCAGGTGAAGTACGAACTGCTGGTCACTTTGAAACCCGACGCTCCGGCAGGGACAGTTCGAGATCAACTGGTCATGCTTACCGATGATGCGAACAATCCCCAGATTTCAGTCCTGGTCGAGGCAACCGTCGAAGCGGATGTCACGATTACAGATCTGCAGTTTGGTACTCTTGCACCAGGTCAGTCCAAGGTGGTCAACCTCGTCATTCGTGCCGGGAAGCCATTTAAGATTGAGGAGTTGTATCGCGAGAAGAAATCGAATGCGAAACTTCAGGACGACGCATTCAGGGTGAAACTCAGTACGGCAGTTTCTACACTTCATACTCTTCCTGTGACGTTTACGGCTCCCAATGTTCCGGGGGCATTTGAAGAAGTTTTCTACGTCAAAATCGCAGATCGACCTCAGCCGATTCCGTTCAAAGCGCGCGTCAGAATCCTGGAACAGTCGGGTGCAGCAAAGCAATAACAACCATTTCGTATGTTCCACGTACTTCTGTCGCCAGAGACACGATCAGGTGTCATCCGATGGATGGCCGAGTATACTACCACGCCACTCGGTTGACGCTGCCAGCGTCGGTGGAGTGGATTGGGCTTCTCGAAACATCTCCGGCTGATGCTGGCAGCATTCAGTCCATCAGGTTTGAATAATGCTCTGGATTGCTGTCGCTTCGCGTTGGATTCATGTCGGAACCGCCATTGTTCTCGTCGGCGGTCTCGTCTTTCTTCGGTTCGTGCTGGGACCCGCCGCAGCTCAACTCCCCGATGAAGCTCATGCACGTCTGCGGGAGCTGGTCATTGCAAAGTGGAAGAAATTCATTCACGGCGGTATTGCGCTGTTCCTGATCAGCGGCTTCTATAACTATCTCGTAGTTCTGGCCCCCTTACACAAAAAGGAACCGCTGTACCACGCTTTGATCGGTACCAAGATCCTGATCGCGTTTGTGATCTTCTTTCTGTCGTCCGCATTGGTCGGACGGTCAAAGGCGTTTGCGGGGATGCGTGCGAATCCGAAACTCTGGCAGGGAATCATCTTGGCTCTCGCTGCCGTTGTGGTCGGGATTTCCGGATATGCCAAGGTCGCCCTGAAGGGAACGCCGGTGGCAGCCGTGACGAGCACTTCGAGCGTCGAATAGCAAGATTGCCATTCCTGGATTCGAAGCAGAAATGGTGTTGCGGCAACCATGGTGGATTCAGCGGTGGCAAAACCACGTTGGGAGAACCCTAAATGATTTGGGTCACGAGACTTGCGGTTGTGGTCGCCGGATATTTTGTTGGCCTTGCCTTTTTTGCCATACTGAGCTTAATTTGCGCGGTTGTGGCGGGATTTGCGCTCGGTATTACGAACCCAGTATTTCGGCAGGTCGAATACGGGGTTTGCCTGGTCACTGCGTACCTGGCGGCATTTTTTGTCATGCGCCCTGCGTGGCCGCTCGCTTTGCCTCAGGCATCAGGTTCGACGGCAAGACCGACCACGTCTGAGCCAGGCAGCAACACGTAATTCAATATTGATCCGATGCGTTTGAAGCCTTTCTTTGTAACTCCTGCATTCAGCAGATGTACTGGATTTCGCGACGGCTGGAACGTCGCTTGAAACCTGACGAGAAATTCCTGGAATCCTTCACCTGAAATCTATGAAATGTGAACTTTTTCTCTGATCCAGGTGTCTAAGATCTACGTTGACCATCTGTGCCGCGCGAAACCCTTCGCAAAATTCAGATTTCGGTCGTCCAGCGTTTTTTGCAGTCCCGGCGTATACAAGGCGAGTCAAGAGGCATCAGTTTTGCATACGTTCAAGGAACGGTTTCGCTTGGTGTCAGATTGACAATCTCTGCCAATGCATTTGATCGGTGACGGTGTAGGGCTGGTTCACTACCAGCAGGAGGTCAGCACCATGTCCCTTTATCGCAATCCCGCCCTTCGACAGTTGAAGGACCAGCAGATCAAGTTCGCTCCCCGTGACGCTCGCCTGAAACAGATTGAGCGAGCCGAATGGTTGCTGAACGAACTGGACCCTGCTGGGACGTATCGTTACCCGGAACTGTGTGAAAAGATCACCAGCTACCGCGGTGAAATGTATCCCGATCTGGTCCTTACCGGCGAAGAGGCTGTGCATGATTTGCGCTGCTTCGTCGAGGATCTTTCGGACAGCGCCGAGATCACCGTTGAAAACGCCGGGGAAGAAGTTCTGACCGTGATGGATGTCAGCCGCCGCTACAACGTTTCGACAAAAACGGTTTCACGCTGGCGTGATAAAGGATTGGTCAGTCGGCGATTTTTGCTCGCAGGACGCAAGCGTGTCGGTTTTTTGAAGTCGTCTGTCGAAAGATTCGTCAACAAACATTCCGAGGAAGTCGATCGCGGCTCCAAGTTCACGCAAGTGACGATCGACGAACGTGAAAAACTGGTCGAACGCGCTCGTCGCCTGGCTCAAGCTGGCGGATGTCCCACAGAAATCAATCATCGGTTGGCTCGCCACTTCGGCAGATCCCCCGAGACCGTGCGTTACACTTTGAAGAATTTTGACCGCGAACATCCCGAGACGGCCGTGTTTCCCAACGCCTCCAACAACTTGTCGAATGACCAGAAGCGAGAAATCCATCGCCGGTTCACGCAAGGAGTGGTCGTCGAAGTACTCGCCAACGATTTCCATCGCACGAAGACCAGCATCTATCGACTGGTCGCGGAAGTGCGTGCTGAACAGATTATGACCCAGCCGATCGATTTCATGGATGCTCCCGATTTCCACGTCGAAGGTGCCGACGCGGTGATTCTGGCTCCTCCTCCGGCGTCAGACCGAAAGGTCTCGGCGGTGAAGGCTCCTCCCGGTTTGCCTCCATACCTCGACAGCCTCTATGCGATTCCTCTGCTGACTAAGGAAGAAGAAGTTTACTACTTCCGCAAGATGAACTACCTGAAGTTCAAGGCTTCGGAACTGAAGAAGCAGCTCGATCCTGCTCGACCTAAAACGCGCGACATGGACGAAGTTGAATCACTGAAGCAACAGGCTGACGAAGTCAAGAATTTCCTGATTCGCAGTAATCTGCGTCTGGTCGTGTCAATCGCCAAGAAGCACATGAAGCCCAACGTCAGCTTCTTCGAAATGGTGAGTGACGGGAACATGTCGTTGATCCGGGCAATTGAAAAATTCGACTTTACCCGTGGCTTTAAGTTCTCAACCTACGCCAGTTGGGCGATCATGAAGAACTATGCCCGGTCGATTCCCGCCGAGCATACTCAGATGGATCGCTTCCGCACGGGGAGCCACGAGATCTTCAGCCAGTCGTCCGATCCTCGCAGCGGTGGCTTGACCGACGAAATCGTCAATCACAAACAGCACGAAGCGTTGATGGGAATCCTGTCCCAACTGACGCCGCGTGAACGAGATATCATCATCGCTCGTTACGGCCTGAGTGAGGGGGCGGCTCCTCAAACCCTCGAACAGGTTGGTGCGAAACTGGGAGTGACAAAAGAACGTATTCGCCAGTTGGAAGCCCGTGCTCTGGCTCGTTTGCGAGAGATCGCTGAAACCGAACATCTGGACGTTCCTGGCATCTAGGCATCGGTTCGCCTTGCCGACAGACAATTCCGTGGGGTACGCTTTCGAGCGTGCCCCACTTTTTTTGAATTCTGCCCCGTTGGTCCAACGGAGGTCGAAATAACGATACTGAGGTTTCTGTTGCCTTCGTCGTCTCGCATCTATCTCGACAATGCCGCGACATCGTTCCCGAAACCGGAATCGGTTTATGCGGCGGTCGACGACTACCAGCGACGCAACGGATCTGCGATCGGTCGAGGAACCTCACGCGAATCCGTCGAAGTTCAACGCATTGCCGATAAATGCCGCCAATCAGCATCGCTGACCTTGGGAGCCGAAGGCCCCGACCGGATCGTCTTCACGTTTAACGGAACCGACGGACTCAATCTGGCTCTCTTCGGCCTGTGCCGTCCGGGAGACCATGTCATTACGACCGAGTTTGAACACAACTCGGTTTTACGCCCCTTACGGTGGCTCAAGGATCACCAGGGTGTCGACGTCACAGTTATTCGGCCTGGCCCCGACGGGCAAATCGATCCGACTGACGTGCGTGAGCAGATCCGCACGACAACACGTCTGATCGCAGTTCAGCATGCCAGCAATGTCACCGGAGTTGTTCAACCCGTCGAAGCGATCTGTGAGCTGGCCCGCCAGGCTGGCATTCTGACGCTGGTGGATGCGGCACAGACGGCCGGACATTGGCCGATCAATCTCGCCGACCTTCCCGCCGACCTTTTGGCTTGTCCCGGTCATAAGGGACTCTTGGGCCCGTTGGGAACCGGACTCGTTTACGTTCGTCCGGGACTAGAGCACGTTCTGGAGTGTTATCGACTTGGTGGCACTGGGACTCAAAGTGAGGACGACCGTCAACCAGATCAGATGCCTGACCGGTATGAAGCGGGGAATCACAATGCGCCAGGGCTGGCCGGGCTCGGTGAAGGCCTGGCGTTTGTGCGAGGCCGAACCGTCGAAGCGATCCGCCAGACAGAAGCAGAATTGATTCAGCGACTTGTCTCAGGCCTCAAGGCTTCCCCCGGCGTCACAGTTTACGGACATCAGCCGAACATTCCGCATGTTGGAGTGGTCGCATTCAATGTTGACAGCTTCGCTCCCCAGGAAGTCGCTTCGATTCTGGATGAGACGTTTGGCATCCAGTCTCGCGCGGGGTTGCACTGTGCTCCTGGCGTGCATCGATTCCTGGGAACATTCGACCGAGGTGGCACGGTTCGATTCAGTGTCGGAGTCTTTTCAACGGCGGATGAAGTTGACCAAGCCATAGCCGGTGTCCGCGAACTCGCAAATTGCTCGCCGTGAGGTTTGACAATGTGCGGCAACATTGCCCGCGCAAGGATTGCAACTCGCTATGTAAGAACCGCCAGCACCGTTCCACGGGCATCCTGCTCTGTCGCGATTCGAACCTGGGTTCCCTCGCCGTTGAACTTGGTTTTCAGATACCCCAATGAGGCAATCATCCCCTGGGAATCCGGAGTGGGAGCCACTGAAGTGACAACACCTGCTTCGTCATCCTTGTCGGCTGCCAGAAGGATCGTTCCCGCCACAGGCTGGCATCCAGGTCCAAACGCGATGCGTCGCAGTTCACGGTTGGTGTGCCCCATGGCGTCCAGGCGCGCGATCGGTTCCTGGCCGAGGTAACATCCCTTCGTGAACGAAATACACTGGCGAGTCCGGGCGACTTCCTGAGCCAGATTCTCATCACTGATATCACGGCCATACACCGGGAATCCCGCTTCAATCCGCCGGGCTTCGAATTCCTCAGCCGTACCGTTGATACAGCCAATTGCAATCAGGCTTTGACGCATTGTCTGCAAAAACTCACACCCGCCTGAAATCAGGAATCCCGGCTGGTTCAGCATATCGACCCGCCGCACATCGAACGGATTCCCAAACGCCTCGCGGGTGACGTTGCCACACATCGCCAGACCCTCATCCAGCATCAACAATTGAGCGGCGTGCGTTCCTGTGACGAGCAACTCGCCACGGTCATTCGATTTACCGATCAGATTCACATCCTCACGGATCACGTACCGATCAAGATGCCCGATAATCGCCGTTTCCTGCCCCGGAACCGTGTCGAGCCACAAGGAACTGGAAGTGGCGAAGACAAACAAATGTCCAAGCACCCGTCCCTTGATGTTCGTCAAAAAGGCTTCGCAACCCTGACCGGGCTGTAATGACTTGATATCGTTCGTGCAGAATCCGTGCAAGAACTTCGCACGATCAGCACCAGTGATTTCGATCTGCGTTCGGTCGCTCAAATCGTACACAACGACGCGATCGTGCAAGGAATTTTCAACTGACATGTGTATCCGTTTTTCGGCGTAGAGTTTTCGTCATTTCCCGTGGAATGAACAACCGTGGTGTTTCCAATTATCGACGGATGTTCAGTCTCTCCTGCGCTGCAGCAATGATCAATGCTGCGAGCGTATTCGCGATGTGCTTTGCAGTGTCCCCAACCACGGATCGAGAGACTCGCGTCAACGGCCTTTCTGGCTCGCTTTCGCTCAATAGTCTGCAATCGAGCCGTCCTTCAAAGTCCGTCCTGGCCATTTGTAATTCTGTGGCTTTTTGACCGTTTCCTCCAGATTCTTTTCGTCGACTTCAATCCCAAGACCGGGGCCGCCGGGAAGATTGACGTAGCCTTCGGCATCGACCTTCCAGTCCATCCGCATAATGGTTGCCGGGTTGAAGCCGCCGTTGTCGGGATAGAACTCGTGAATCAGGAACAGTGGAACGGCTGCCGTCACGTGCAGGCTGGCTGCAATTCCGAGGTTGCTGGCTGTGCAGTGAGGTGCGATCGGGACGAAAAAGGCTTCGGCCAGCGTCGCGATCTTCTTCATCGACGTGATGCCCCCGGTGTGGCAGCAGTCGGGTTGCAGGATATCCAGGCAGCCGTGCTGCAGATACGGCAGCATCTCATAGATCGTCCGATCTCGCTCGCCTGCGGCCAGGGGAATCGAAATCTGTTCCTTCAGCCGCTTGAAGACTTCGATATTTCCCGGCACGGCCGGTTCTTCAATAAACAACAGGTCGTATGGCTTCAGTGCCGCGGCAAGTTGAATCAGCGTCGCAGGAGGGACTGCGCTGTGAGCGTCAAACATGACCGCTCCTGCTGGACCAACCTGATCGCGAGCCGCCTTGATGGACGCGACGATCTTTTCGATGTCTGCGGGTGTTCCACTGTGTTCGAAGAGACCCGGTGGCGGAACTTTTTTGGCTTGTGGAGTGTGGTAAACTCGGATGCGATCCCGTGTCGGACCACCCAGCAATCGATAGACAGGGACCCCCCATAGCTTCCCGGCGATATCCCACAGGGCCATATCGATTCCGGCGAGCGTGTGAATCATCAGGGCACCGCCCCGCATGTTGCGATGCGACCGAAAGACCTTTTGCCAGAGATGCTCGATCCGCGTCGGGTTTTCGCCGTCGATCAGTTCGTACAGTGATTCGACAAGGACCTTGGCGACGCGTGGATCGACTCCCTTGATGTCGCCCCAGCCGACAATTCCGGCGTTGGTTTCGATGCGAATGAAGACGTGGGGGCTGACCAGATACGTTCGCAATGCGGTGATCCGCAAACTGGATGCACGATCGACGACTTGATCGGCAGGATTCTGATTCGCGCCGATGGCTTCATTGAGAAGTGAATTACCGGCGGCAATTAAGGCTGCGGTCGAGAGCAGTTCACGTCGAGTCGGCATCATCGCTCCTCCATCAGTTCGAAATCGATTCGATCTGATGATTATGATCCGATACTGGCACGGCGTGCCAGTGAGCTGACTCACTGAAGGAGAGCAATCGTCTTTTTGAGCTTTGAAAATGATTGGCCAGCAGAGTTATGGGGAGAATGAACGCGACGGTTTGCCCAGTCAATCTGTCTGGCTACAATTTTCGCCAACAATTCAATCGCTCATGCTTGTGACAACGAGATTCTGCAAACAGTATCTCCGCTTTGATTGATCTGACCACTTCACGCTTGCCATCTTCGCTGGCACCATGCCGCAAGGAAACGAAATGACGGCACCTCAGCATGAGTTCACCAAGCTCGGATTCACCAAAACTTTTATTCTTCCGGCGATGTGGATTTTTCTGGTCCCGGCGCTGTCGTGGATGTTCTTTCTCCACGCTCAGTCCCGGTTTGACGCCCAGGCTCTGGAGGCCATCCTGCAGCAGATCCGGATTGATCAGAAGCTGTCGGAGCAAGAACGTGCCCAGGCGACCGAATTCTACACCAAAGTTCCCTACTCGCAGTTAATGACGAATCCCGAATTCGCGGTACACGTTGACCCGACGGCACGATTTAACTACGCGACATTTCGCTGGATGATTCGCCTGTCGTTCCTGTCGATTGCTGCGGGGATTACCGTCTTTGTCGTTGCGGGGATTCTGGTGCTTCTCTCCTTCAGGTCTCCGTTTGTGCAGTACCTCAGCCTGCTGGCAGGATGGCACGTTTTACGGATTTATAGCGCCCTGCAGACGATTGTGATCGGAATTCAACTCGTCGCCCTTTCGTTCTGGGGCACGGCACTCTGGATGAACTTCTATTCAGTGAAGCTGATTGGAGTTGCTGGACTGCTGTCCGTAGTCGGTGTTGGTGCCGTTCTGGTCGCCATTTTTGCCAGCCCCAGGACCGAACAGACCGTTGAGGGGACGATTCTCGAACGCGACGCTGCACCACGTTTATGGGAAGAACTCTCCTCGATTTGTGCCAAGGTCGGGGTAGACCCGCCGGACCAGGTGATCGCGGGAATCGATGACAATTTCTTTGTGACCGAACATCCCATCACGATGAATGGCACACGGATGACGGGGAAGACATTGTTCGTCAGCTTGCCTCTCTTGAAGCAACTGCATGCGACGGAAGCAGACACCATTCTCGCTCATGAAATGGCCCATTTCAGTGGCCAGGATACTCTTTACTCCAAAAGGATTTCTCCGCTGCTGATGAAGTACCAGGCCTATTTGAAGGGACTTCATGAAGGTGGCATCTCGCTCCCGGTTTTTCACTTCATGGTCTGCTTTCGAGTCCTCTTTGAGTTGTCGTTGAATTCGCTCAGTCGCAAACGTGAATTCCGCGCAGATGCCATCGCTTCGAAAGTGACGTCTCCTCGAGATTCTGCGGCTGCACTCTTGCGGACGATGGCGTATTCCAAGTTCCGCCAGTCCGTGGAATTGGATCTGTTCAAACAGACAGAGGCGATGGAGAAGGCTGATGTCTCTGCCCGAGTCGAACAGGGATTCCTGGACTATGCCGAAAAATT
>JBAWWJ010000130.1:0-22562 GCA_037146815.1 Planctomycetota bacterium | reverse complement strand
GGAATCCGACACATTTTTCAGTGCGCCCATGACGTATACAGCAAAAGAGTCGTGGGCTGGTGACCCTACATCCCGCCCAGCTTCAGGCATCGCCAAATCAGCAGGACATGCCGAAAGTGATTCACTGGGACTGGCGAACTCGACACCCCATCCTCGCGGAAATCGGCGAAGTTCTCCGAAGTCCTCGTGTGCCGCCTGATGACTTCCGGCGGAACCTGCGACACGCCTGTCAAACTTTGCGGCTTGTACGGAAAGTGCGTTTTGTAGCGGTAATTCACTCAACCACATTGCCCCACTTTTCCGAAAACTACGGATAACCGCTATAGGCGGAGTAACCGTTAAAGTCCCGGACTGCGCCGGGGCGACGGAATTGTTGATGAACAGGGTGGCGTGCGAGGTTTTCTCAGCAGTCGCTGGAGCAACCGATGAATCTTCGAATCAAGCGGTGTTTGGCCGGACTTATGACTTGGGCGGCATTGACGGGCGTCGCCGTCGCGCAATTGCCGAGCGAGTCTGAAGGGACCGTGAAACTGGGGAAACCTCCGGCAGCCGCGGAAGCGTCGCCGCAATTGAGTGAGGGGACCATACAACTGGGTCGCCCCCCTGCTCTGGCCCAGGCGCCACAGGTACCAGCCCCATTAAGTCCCCTGGAGAGCATCGCTCAGCCCTACGCTGGGGCCAATCAGGGAGGCGTGAATCCCGGAGGCTACTTCGGTGTCACCCCGGTTGATCGGGTCTTCCAGCCGAAGTTCAATGTCGACTCACGTGGCGGTGGACTCTACTACGGTGGTGGCTACACCAACATCGGAGCCTTCATTCCCTATGCCATCGAATCGGATGAAGCGATTGTCTTCCTGGACGCTCGTGGGCTCTTGACCTATGACAATCAGGGTGGTGGTGCCAACGTCGGGGTTGGTTGGCGCTGGTGGATGCGTGAGTATGACCGCATCGCTGGTCTGTCGGCCTGGTACGATAACTCGACCGGTGGGATCGGGTCCAATTTCAATCAAATCGGCCTGAGCTTTGAATCGCTGGGCCGGTACGTCGATTACCGGGTCAACGGATACATTCCGGCCGGTCAACACGATCATGCGGGAGCTTCAACACTCGCCGATACGGCATCGTGCCTGGGCAACAACATCGTCTTCCAGCGGACAACCCAGGTCGCCCAGGCCTTCACTGGTTTTGATGCGGAAGTCGGGGGGCCATTGCCACTCGTCGGTCGATACGGCGTGAATGCCTATGTCGGCGGCTATCACTTCATGGGTGCCGGTCAAGCAGGTGGAAGCTTCACGGGTGCAAGTGGTCGCTTCATTTCGCAGATCAACGAAGATGTGTCGTTCGGTGTTCAGTGGACCAAAGACCACACGTTCGGTTTCAACACTCAGTTCCAGGTCTTCGTGGCGCTGCCCGATGGGATGCCCAGCAAGTGGCTGCGAAATCCGACCGTCAAAGATCGCTTGACGTCATCTGTCTTCCGTCAGTTCCGGGCAATCACCCATGTTGACGCCGTCAAGACGAACGAAGCCGCGATCAATCCTCTGACGAACAAGCCGTACTTTGTCGCGTTCATTGATCCGAATATGACGACGGCAGGTGCCGGTACCGACGAGAAGCCATTCAACTCGATCGCCCAGTACAACAGTCTGACCGCAGCACAAAAAGCTGCATACGACGTGATCGTTGTTGACGGCCGCTCGGATGGCAAGAGCATCAACCTCGACACAGGACTGGGAACTGCTGCACCTGCCTTGGGGTTGCAGTTGATGAACAACCAGCACCTGTGGGGCGGTGGAGTCGCTCACTCGTTTGCGACTCCTGACGGGAAGACGTTCAGCTTCCAATGTTCCACATCGGCTTCGACGCCAGTCCTTGTTAACGAGCAGGTGGCCGGCGGCAACGTCATCACTCTTGCTAACAACAATGAAGTCTCTGGCCTGACGATCAACGGTGCGACACCGCTGGGCGTCCAGAACTTCGGGATTGTCAGCCAGGCTGGCGGAATTACAGGTGGCTTCAACATCAACAAGAATACGTTCATCAATAATCAGATGGGCGTGATGCTGACTCACAGCGGGAATGCTCTTGGTATTCTCGATACCAACACCGTCGTCGGTGGGCCGGCCACAGGTTCTGCGGTCGGATTCCAGTCGAATCGCGGGTTTGATGTGACGCAGACCAGCGGCACCCTGGATCTCTTGGCGCAGAAGAACACGATCAGCAGTGTGAAGAGTGAAGACGCCAATGGCAACGGTGTGCTCGACGTATTGAACGGCGAAGACACCAACAATGATGGTTTGTTGACCCTGGGAATCGGGATGCACTTTGTGGCAACCGGCCCCACTGCAGTCATCAATGCGAACGATCCCACCAGCACCACTCAGCCTTTGGGAATCCTGAACAACACTGTCAGTGGCAGCGGTGCCGGGATTCAATTGGAAGCGCTGGCTGGCGGCAAGTTCAACGCGGATGTTCAGGGGAACACCCTCAGCAATAACACGACAGGCTCAACCGCCACGCCAACACCTGGCTTTGGCTTCAAGGCGAATGCCGATGGTGTGGGCAGTTTGCTGACACTCAGTTCCTATACAGACAACACCACCAACGGCAACGAAGGTGCTGGTGCGATCCTGGCAGCGAGTGCTGGCAGCGGGTTGAGTGTGACCACGGATATCGTCGGTCCACCCGCAGGTGGTGCGACTACGGGAGACACCTTCAGCACCAACAAGGGTGACGGACTGCTCGTTCAAGCAGACAATGCTTCGATCACCCTCAAGGCGATCACGGGAACCACGTTTGGAACGAACGGCCAGAACGGTCTGGACCTGAACACGTTGAACAACGGTCAGATCACGATCACTGATCCGTTGACTGGAAATACCTTCACGGGTAACGGATTGAACGGGTTGCTCGTCAACGCTCAGTCGGGAACCATCAACGTTCAGGCAACATCGACGACCTCGAAGAACACCTTTACCAACAACGGTACAGGAACGACCGGGGCCGGTCTGAAATTCCAGACAGCTACGGGGGGTGTGATCAACACCGATCTCGCTGGAATCATCGCTACCGGAAACAAAGCTGACGGGATTGGCTTCTTCCTGGACGGCGGGACAATCAATGTTACGAACATCCAGTCGAGCGTCGCGACCGGTAACGGTCAGGACGGCCTGAGCATCGTCAACAGTAATGCAGGTGTCTTTAACACGGCTGCAATTGGCGGCAGCACTCCCGCGGTCGGCAACGACTTCTCGAACAACACTCGCGCCGGTCTGTTCTTCGGGGGAGTCACACCACAAACGCCGGTCGCCTTCAACAACATCTTCCAGATTTCCAACAACAACTTTAACCGTACAACGGCCGGTGTTGAGGGAATTCTGTTCAACACAACCAATGTAGTAACATCCGCCAGTGCAGGGGCCGCGACAGCTCTGACCCAGAACAGTTTCGTCGGTGGAGCCAACACGTCCGGTCGAGGCATCGGCGGTACAGTTGATGGTGGTGGTGTCCTGTTTGCACTTGGTGACAATAAGTCGTCGAACGCGAACACGTTTGCGAACAACAAGGATGCTCACATCGGCCTGATTCTGAAGGGTGATTCGGCCAACCTGTTTACAATCGACAACCATAACCTGTCGAGTGTCACAAACGGTACTGATACGACATTCAATGGGGATGGAGTTGCCTTCGTGGTGGAAGACACCGCAACGCTGGCTGGTTATATCCGCCGTTCAACCATTAACGGCAACGCCAACGACGGTCTGCGATTTGACGTGACAAACCTGGCATCAATTAACAGTTTCCTTGTCGGGGGTGCGACTCCCGATCTGGGGAACCTGATCCAGTCGAACCTGCAATATGGTATCGAAGTCACTCGAACGTCCGCGGGCCAGGTCAACGACTTCGAGATCCTCAACAACACCGTAGCGTCCAATGCTTTGAGTGGTATTCGATTGATCGCCGCCAACACGGCAAATCAAGATACCTATGTCATCAACCAGAACACGATCAAGACCAACGGATTTGACGGGATTGAACTCAATGTTCGTGCAGACGCGTCAATGTTCACGACAATCGACCAGAACGTGATTACAGGGAATGGAACAACACCAAATCCGATCTTCGGCAGCGGGATCCACTCGCTTGAACAGTCCAACACGGCGACCGACTTGCGATTCCTGGCCGGTCTCTGGACCCGCAACACAATTACCGGCAACAGACTGGACGGTATCGACCTGGATGCCTCGATGACGACGCTCGTTATCGGTGATCCCATTGACACGACAAAGGGTAACCTGATTTCGGCCAACCTACGCAACGGTGTCAATGTTGAAGGCCCAGGCCAGGTCACAATTGGCAGCAACGTCATCTCGCTCAACGGAACTGCGGGGACGATCGGGACCGCTAATGAAACTGCTGGTGTTAAGGCAAATGTCCGTCCGATCAGCGATCTGACGATCATTAACAATCAGATTGTCAACAACATCGGTGACGGGATTGAATACTCGATTGCCCAGGGCTTTGGCGGAAGCGGACAGGTACAGATCGTGAAAAACAACATCGCGTTCAATGATGGTCGCGGTGTCGACATCCTGAATCGCGCGAACAACCAGATCCAGGTGCTGATGGACCAGAATATTGTGAACCGGAACCTGCTGGAAGGGGTTTATGTCGTGAATACAGCCTCCTTTATCCAGAACCAGTTCAACCCCAGTACCGCAGCACTGGACCAGAGTGGAAACATCTTCAACGATCCAATCATTGAAATGCAGTTTACGAACAACGTGGTCTTCGGCAATGGAAACGCGACTTCGGTCTTCCCAACGGGTGCACCCGATGCAACAGGCCTGGTCGTGAAGGTTGGTACCAGCGGTTCATTCGCAAGTGCCACCGACAACGGCGGATTCGCAAGTATTGGATCTGTTATTGCCGTCGGAGGAAACCCGTTCGGCGAATCGACCGGACGCGGGGGTGTGACAATGACGGTTGATAACAACAGCTTCGGTGGTAACTTTGGTGACGACATCCTGTTCCAGTCGTTCACATCAACACAGACCCCTGGAACCGGAACGGCGTGGGATCCGCTGGCCGCACCTCCAACGTTTGACACCACGGGATATCGTAGCGATCCGCTCGCTCGACTGGACGTGCACTTCCACAATAACGTGTTCGATTCCACCGACGTGAACAACAGTTCGGGGATTTTCAATGCCAGTGCGACAGGTACCAACCAGCAGGTTGCCTACTACAACGATGCTGACGGGCTGTTCAAGTCTCGCTTGAACAACATTGCGAATGGAAACCCTGCATCTGCCGGCCCGTTCAACAGTGCCACTCGACGGCGTAACGCTCAACGTCAGGCTGCACGAATCCCGTTCTTCACCAATCCAACTTCGCTGGTCGGTTCCACGTACCTCTATCCTGGTATGGGTGACAGCACATTCCGAATCAGTACGGACAGCGACCAGACCCCGTTCCTCGTGGACTTCAATGTCCCCAACGGTTCGACATCGGATCAGAACGGCTTCAACTACTTCAATACGATCCTTGGCGAACGGCCATTCGGTTGGGGAACGTTCTAGTCGACGCCTGATCCACTTGGGATCACAATCCGATCGCCGCTTCCGAAATGAAGCGGCGATTGTTTTTTTATGACGACAACAGCGGCCATAAACGAAGTGGCCGTGCTGAAGTGGAAGCGGGAAATTGAGAACTGACGTCGTTCGATCAACACACTCGCAAGAGCTGTCAGATCAACGAATATCAGATCGCAATGAGTTCATCGAGAAGAAAATCGGCTTCCATGCCGAAGGATCATCCCTGATAGTCGCTGTGCCCAATCTGATGACTGGGGACACCGTGAACTCGATTTCATATCGCCCTGCATCCAAGCCGTTGGATGGCCAAGACCATCAATGATGGTGGCTCAGGCGTTCGACGGGCGACACATTAACGGCAGGACAGCCAGACCGCAAATGAGTGGTCGACTTTTTGAAGAACTTTTTTCTTGAACGGACACCAGTTGCCTTGGGTTCGCTGGTACATGTCCGCGATTCGAGCACAGCAGAAAAGCAGAAAAGCCCGTCTTCACGTGACTGAATGCGGATCGCTGAATGCTGACCGCTTGCACTCAGTCCGGGACGCTGGCCAGCGAACTGTTGCGAAGCTTCTCGCGCGAGCGAGTCAGAATCGGGCCGATGGAGTTCTCTGCGATTCCAAGCTCCCTGGCGATCTCGTGGTAGGTTCGGCCTTCCAGATGAAACATCCGGACGACTGCAGCTTCCGTCTCACTGAGGCCTTCGAGCATGCGCTGCACCAGTTCGCGATTTTCAATCCGCGTTGAGGCGTCGTCTTCGCCAACATGTGCTCGCTCCAGCGTGGAACCCGAGGCTTTCACATGCCCAAGCTCCTCGGCCATTCGCCGACGAATCATTTCGTGGACGACAATCCGACGGCAGATGATGGTGAGGTAAGTATTCAGCGTCGAGTCCCCACGAAATCGCCGCAGAACATCAGAATCATTCGCCAGCAGCGCCAGAAAGACGTCTGCCGCCAGATCATCAACGTCGTGCGTGGAGATCGCGATACTGCGAGCGTGCGCGGTGTGCTGAATAACCTGGACGAACAGTCCGGAAAAGCGGTCGACGAACGCTTTCCAGCCGCCTGGCTCTCGGTCCAGACAGCGGGATATCAATATTCGGTCTTCTTCGAGTAGAGGCACGGCAACACCTGTCGTTCAATAAACAAGCCCCGGCAACGAAATCCCCGCAAGGTCGAGCCTGGGTAAATCCTCCTCCATGCTCGTAACTCTATTCCTGAATTGCAGCTTCGGCAAGACGACTATCCGGAACAATCCCTTTTGATATAGTCTACACAGACTGGCAAGTCGGATTCCCGTCGGCGAGAATCTGACAACGCGATTCTTGACGCACTCTCAAGCTGGGCCTAAGATTTCGCCGATTTGTGGATGGAAAATGAAGTGATCCTGTTCAGCGGACACTTGGCTTCGTTGCCGCTGGGTGACCATCGCCTTAAGCTTTTTGACCTCAATTCTTACGTTTTCGGGAAAGTGAGTCTCACATGACGCATGTGGTCGCCGAGCCCTGCTTCAACTGCAAGTACACCGACTGTGTGACGGTTTGCCCCGTCGAATGCTTTTACGAAGGGGAAGCGATGCTCTTCATCCACCCTGAAGAATGCATCGACTGCGAAGCGTGCGTACCAGAATGTCCGCCCGCCGCGATCTTCCATGAAGACAACCTTCCGGCCGAATGGGCCGATTATAAGGTTTTGAACGCCGAAATGTCTCCCAACTGCCCAGTCATTACTGAACGTAAGGATCCAATGGGTCCTCCGATCGAAGGCAAGGGTGGTCACTGAAATTCGAAAACAAACCCCGCTTTCGGGCGGGGTTCGTTGATTCAGAGCCTGTCTGACGTGTCGTTGCGGGCTTTACCCAGGTAACCCGCATCGTCAGCAAAGGCGATTTTCTGGATGGGCAAACGCCATTTGTGTCTGGGAAGAGTGGTTCCGTTTTGAAAAAAGCAGCGGCCGTACGCTATCCGGGCAGCCCCTGCTAACGTAACTGCTTACCAGAGCAGTCTTTCCGCCACATCGTCTGCGCACTTCGAACCAACTAGTAACGCGGAACGGCAGGATCAATCACCTGCGACCATTGGTCGATTCCCCCCGCCATGTTCATGGCTTTTGCAAAGCCTTGCTGTCGCAGCCAGTTGGTGACTCGCAGGCTACGGCCGCCATGGTGACAGTGGACGACGATTTCGCTGTCGCGGTACGACTCCAATTCTGCGACCCGACCCGTGATTTCGCCCATGGGGATCAAGGTTGTTCCCGCGATCCTGGCAGTCGCATACTCACTTGCCTCGCGGCAATCGAGAAACAAAAAGGATTCCCCTGCGTCGAGCTTCTGCTTGACGGTCTGGCAATCGACTTCGAGTGGTGTCGTCACGATTCTATTTCCTTTGAGGACTTCGCGGCAGGTGGCTGCCACACCATGAATATGCATCCCGAAATCGGCCGGAACACACGCACGTACTGATAAATTCTAGTCGATCACTCGCATTCGTTGACCGAGTTCCCGCAAGACTTCCACATCACTAGCCGGTCGAACGGTTGCACGCGGATGAGTCCGATCACAGCCGATCCAGCCGCGCAGCTTCAGGAATTGGGCGCACGAATGTTTGTACGCACTTGAAGGGGTTCGGAAAGCGAAATACCCCAGATACTGAAGCTGGTCATTCAACTCGTAAAATCGAGGATCTCCCGATTCCCAGTACGTATCGCGAATCGCAAACAGGTCCGGCGCGAAGCTGCTGAGCCCCAGCAGATAGTCGCTGCCATACATGATCATGTCGATCGCGAAGTCATTTCCTGTGTAGACTGCAAAGTCGGGACGCTGGGCGTTTCGCAATTTCAGTCGCTCCCATTCGGGTTCTCGATGAAATGACGAATGCTTGGCCCCCACGCACTGCGGGATCGACATCATTCCCGCATAAGTCTGCAAGTCGTAAATAGCCCCGAAGGGAGCCAGATCTGTTGTCAGTTCAAATCCGATAAACTGATCGCTGACTGTCGCGAGTCGCTGATAGCTGCGCACGATCTCGGGACCCGGCTGTCGCGTCAATCCGTACGATTGAAAGATCGCAGGAGTCCCTCCCTGTGATTGAATCGCATCGATCCGCTCGGCATATCCATCAAACGAGAATGCGTCCCCGATGCGGTCTGCGACGAATGCTCCTGCCACAAACGATCCGCCTGCGACGACAGCACGAGTCCTGCGCAGTACTTCATTTTGAACGGTATGGTCGATCAGGTCCACATAGCCGGTGTCCATATTCACCGCGGGAGTCAGCCCCGCGCCAGCAGTCCGAGCAACGTGGGCTTCAAATCCAGCCCAGTCCACGCCGCCGGTTTCCGTAAACGGCAGGAGCACCGCCGAAATTCCCGTCACTCTGCGTCGGGGTTGAAGCATCGAGATCGGATCCATCGTAATTACAGTCACTTTCCCTGCGTACTTGATCGGATGCTGTTAAAGAAGCGCAATGCCTTTTTCACGCTGAAGTAAGTCAAACCGGGTGCCGGGGCTGGAGCGTCTTCGCGAAGCCCCGGAAACCACTACCACGCTAAGACCGGGGCTTCCCTTCGGCCCAGCCCCGGCCACCCCCACTGGTCACGAATTCAGCTTCGTCAATTGTTCTGCCCTCATCGTTCCGTCAGATGCTGCGAGAACTATTCCTCTTCAACCTCTGCCTGTAACTGGCACCAGCGATCTTCGGCTTCGGCGAGCTGACTTGTGAGTGCTTCGACCTCATTATGCAGCCGCATTGCTTCGGCCGCGTTGGACGTCACCAGCAACTCGGCACTCGCCTTCTTCTTCTGATCATCCAGCTTCGCAATCGTCTTTTCGACTGTGGAGATTTCTTTCCGCACAGCGCGCTCATCTCGCCTCGGGGCTCGCGGTGCCACCGCAGCAGCCTTTGCCACGGAGGGCGGCGCTTTGCTCATTTGTGTTGCCAGTTCGCGTTCGCCGTCGTCGATTTCCTTGTTAACCGCGTACAGATAGGCGTCATAGCCTCCGCCGTAGTTCGTCACATGTCCGTCACGCACTTCAATGACGCAGGTCGCGACACGTTTCATGAAGTGTCGATCATGTGTCGTGAAAATCACGGTCCCCTTGTAGTCAATCAGAGCTTGAGCCATTGCCTCCACGGTATCGACATCCAGATGGTTGCCAGGTTCGTCAAGGACCAGAATGTTGTGTTGGCTGAGCAGCAACCCCGCCAGGCAAAGGCGGGCGCGTTCTCCCCCGGACAGAACCGAGACCGGCTTGTTCACTGCTTCACCGCGGAACAGCATCGCCCCGGCAATATCCAGAATTGTCTGGGCCTTTGTCATCCGCGCCGCTTTTCCTTCCAGGTATTGAAAGACGGTCTGCTTCTCGGGAAGGCTGGTGTAAACATGCTGGGCATAGGTCCCGATGTCGCAACCAAACCCCCATTTTGTATCACCCGCCAGTGGTTTCAAAGAGTCGACCACCGTTCGCAGAAACGTTGTCTTCCCCTGGCCGTTATCCCCCACGATTGCCGCTCGTGACCCGTGATCAATTTCGAGGGTAATCCCTTCCGCAACACGCCGCTCGGCATACCCGATCGCCAGTTCGCGGCAGCGAAACGCCGCACCATTACGCGGTTCGACCTGAGGGGCTCGGATGCACGCGGTCGGCTCATCCACGGCGATATCGGCAAGTTCCAGTCGCTCCAACTGCTTGGACTTGGAACGAGCCTGGGTGGCCGTACTGGCACGAGCCTTGTTCTTGGCAATAAACGTTTCCAGGTCGCGACGCTTGGCCAGGATGGCAGCGTTCGACCGGACGACATGCTCGTGCTGCTCTTTCTGGTAGTTCAGGTACGCATCGATCTTGCCGGGGTACATCGTCAGTTCGCCACGGGTCAGGTCGAGTGTATGGCTGCAGGTTGCCCCCAAAAATGCCCGGTCGTGTGATACGATCAAGCACGCTTTCTGGAAGTTTCGCAGGAAGTGCTCAAGCAGAATCTGCGTTCGCAAGTCGAGGAAGTTGGTCGGTTCGTCCAGCATCAGCAGGTTGGGTTCGTGCAGCAGCAGCGCCGCCAGTTTGACGCGAGTCTGCCACCCCCCTGAGAGCTTGGCGATCGGGCCATCCAGATACGCCCCTTTCAGTTCGAACTGGCCAGCCACTTCGCCGCATTTCCATTCCGGTTGCCCGCTGTCACGGATCAGAAAGTCATGAGCGGACTCGCCAGGCAGAAAGGGATCGTGCTGACGCAAATAACCGATCTGCAGGTTGGGATGGCGAATAACCTCGCCGCTGTCGAGTTCCTCTTCACCAAGCAGCACGCGCAGCAGCGTACTTTTCCCGGCACCGTTACGTCCGATGAATCCGACCTTCACATCGTCCGAGAACGTCGCATCCGCTCCATCCAGCAACACTTGCTCACCATAGCTCTTGTGAGCATTCCGAATCTGCAACAACACAGCCATCAGCCGCAACCCCTCCTCAAAGAATCTACACACGCGGCGACAGTATAACGCAATCGCGTGAGATTTGGAGACTGGAGGCAATCAAGGCTGTGCGATGGCCCAAAGCGACAATCTACGATGCGGATGAACTGCCGCGGCCTTCCATTTGAATTGCTGTCCAGATTCCTAAGAAGCATCCCAAAGGAAAGCAGCTCAGCATTACGATCTTGAACCAAAGGGGATAAGGCAGTTGCGTGACATTGAAAACGATGGCAATTCCCAGAAGCAGGGTGACTGCGATTCCGGCCATGAGGTTTCCGAACCGGTTCGCAATCCACACGCCACCGAAGGCAATTGCACTCCAGAGGATCACGACAACCCCAGGACCCAGTGTGGATATCGGGCGACATGCTGGCACATTTCGTCCATTGTCCCCTGAAAATCGGCCGGGATGGGGTGGACAACGGAACTGAAGGCTTCCACGGCAATTACCAGGACGAATGACAGTCCCATGCCCAGCACCACTCCAAGACCGGTCCTAAGTACTGTCTTCACTGGAATTCCTCTCCGATTTCCGCAACCCAAGCAGGCTGATTCCCAGCAGCAGACAGGTCGGCCCTTCGATCGCAATCCACCACAGGGGTAAACCTTCGCTGCAATCGATCATGAACACGACGATCCCCTGAATCGCCATGGCCCAGCCCAGGAACGCAATCAATTGGGAATAGCGTTGGATGTCTCGTGAAACAAACCAGAGTAAAATACCAAACGACGCGAACCAGAGAGAAGTCGTGCGGGCGAGATATCCAGCAATGGGAGCTGCTGGAAACGGACCTAGTCCCAGCAATTCGTGACAGCCCGCCAGCCAGGCACGCGGTGCAACCACTGCAACTGCGGCAGCGATGTTGACGACGCCTAACCCGCGCAACAGCCATACGAGGCCACTCATTCGCTGTGACATGAGACCTTTCCTGACGCTGTTGATGTGATTCTCTCCCACTCATCCTTCAATCGCGCGTCGCATCGGCCGAGATACGGATAGAGCAACGACAGGCCAGCGAAAAGCAGGCCCAGGCCGCCATATGCGGGGGCGAGATGCCACAGGCTTGTATATCCGACCGCCAGATGAACCACGATCGCGGCTCCATAGGCGGGAATCCCGGACAGCAGCAGCATCCACCATTGCCAGCGTGCCCCTTCTCGAAATCCCCAGAGAGCCGTGAGCAGGACTGCGATCCCAGTGGCGATCAGAGTTCCGCCAAAGCTGGCACGGTCATGTGCGATCAACGGAATCAGCCGCGGATTTGCCTTGGAGAGATCGCTCGCACAGATACTCATGAATTCCAGATCCTCCGGAACGAAGACCACCGTACAGCCAACGCCCGAGATGATCAGCCCTGCAGTCACCAGAACTGCCCCATGGATCACGAATGACAACTGACCCCACTGTCCCCAGCGCCACTCGGGTGTCTCACGCAGGTTCGGTAGCGAGGTAAATTCTGGTTTCCCAAGTTCCCCCTGCCACGCCATCAGGCTGAATTGAAACATGATGGTTGAGACAAACGCGTGAAACGGGTCGAAATATCCAAACCCCAGAAACGAAAAGAACGTGGCGAATCCGATAAGCGCCGATACCATTACCGCCACCATCGCCCAATGGTGGCCTCGCCGGATTCCGTACCAGGAGAGAAACAGATACAGGACTGCGACCGCGAACATGGTCCCCGACAGCGTGACGCGATCATGTTGCATGAATGCCAGCAGCCGGGGATTAATCAAGTTCAGTTCGGCTCGTGACATGCCAACGAAAACTTCGTCATAGGACAGAACAACGTGAGTACTCGCGATCCCCACGGCCAGGAGTCCGCCGAAGAGCATCGCGGCCCCTTGAATAAAGGTCCAGAACCAGGCGAATTTCTGAATCGGGATTTTTTGGTCTTCGTTCTTTGCGACGTCAGGTGTCGAGGCATGATCCGCATACAGCACCGCTTCATTGATTCGTTTGGGAAGTCCAGGACCTGAAAAGACCAGGCCGGAATCGACGACAACGCAGTTGGCCCCCTTTTGTCTCAACTCCAGTGCATCAATCGGCTCGTGAACTCCACCAGCAATCAATGAGATCTCGCGTCCATAAGCTGCTCGCAACCGGGCCACGGTTGCTGACACTGCGCTCAGTGCCTGCTGGCCGATGATCGAGCCCCCTGAAGAGCCTGCGACTCGACCTTCCACCATGACCCCACGACATCCCGCTGCGATGGCCTGGCCGACGATGAGCTGGAACTGTTCCGAATTCAGATCGGCGCGAATCGAGAGCCAGACAGGACGAACTGATCGTGAATCCGCGGCGCACTCCAGAACTTGCTGAACGTGCAGGGACCAATCGCCTGCGGACCAGTTCGAATGCAAGGCATGATCGGACGTGGCAAGAATGAATCCGTTCACCAGTGGAGCCAGCCCTGTCAGCATCGCACGGCAATCTGCGGTTGCGCCTTCGCAGGTCGCATCGGTTGCCACAGTTAGCCGGGCCAGGTACTGGGCGGCGTCGGATCGTGTTGACAATCGGCCGATCCAATCGTCGAGACTGTCGGCATCGGGTTCAGCAGGCACCCGGATCGATCGCTGCTTAATGTTTAACTCGACTGGCTGCGTTACGCGTATTGCCTGGCGTGCGACCGGGCCGACTTCGATGAGTCCCACGCCGAACCGCGCCAGGGCTTCCGTTGCGGTACCGTGCGGATCAACCTGATGTCCGATCATGACGGGACCGGAAATATCCAGTCCTTGCTCCGTCTGGCTTAACCGCCGATCGGGACGCATATGCCCCATCAGATCGATCACTGTAGAGCCGAACGGGAACCGGCTGAGTCGTCCCATCGCATTCAAAGCCAGATCCCTGCCTGTTTCCGCGGAAAACAGAAACAACAGGGGCTGGAAGACTGTGCGATAGGACCAGTCAGGCATAGTCGGCGCGATCCATATTCCCAAGTATCAGTTGCAGTGATCGATAATGACTCGACCGCAACAGCGATGGCAGGTTAACGGATTCGCACCTCACCTCCAAGAATCGCCGATCGAATGCGTCGAAGTCAGAAATCCATCTGGCAACGCAGGTCAAACATGTTCGTGTGGTTCCCCAGAAACGAGGCCGCTGGAGTGTTTGTCGCAGGTCCACCAGCCGCGTAACGGAAGTTGGATGCCGAGTAGATGTAATTGAACTGAATTTTCCAGTACGGATTGAGATACCAGTTCAAGCCCGCCGTGTAATCGCTCATCTGGCCACCGCGGATATTCTTGTCGTTCAAATCGAGATACGAATATCGCCCGGCGACTTCCCATGCCCCCCAACCGCAGTCCTCTCGCCACGGGCCGAAGTTGTGTAGCGGAATAATTCGATCGATCGCTCCTGCCTTCCGGTCGTAGGGGCGATGCTCACCCGTCAGAAAGTAGCCCGTCTGAGCATAGACACCCGGGAGGACTGCCATTGATCCACCACCAATATTCTGTGTTCCGGCAACATTTGCCGCTTGATCCACCAGATTGACCATGGCTTCGGACTGGAAGGAGAATGGGCCGTTCACCCACAGAACTTCAGTACCAAGCACGTTGAAGCTGTTCACCCCGATGTTGCCCGTGTTGACGAAGAATGGTGTTCCGTTAAATCCTCCGTGCGCCGCTTGGCCGCTCGATCCGACCGTGCCAGGTGCGTTTGCGCCGATGTACATTTCGGGAATCGAACGGAAGATGGTCTTCTTGTCAGGGGGGGCATTAAAGTAGTGCCCGAGTCCCAAATGCAGGTACTCACGTCCTTTGCTGGCTTCATCGTAATAGGGGAGGTACGTGATACGTTCTGCCGTTCCCCAACCCCCCGCCGTCGAAACTGTGCCACCGAATTGATCCTGCCCAGTCTGGAAGACCGACGCTGCCCAGGTTGAGGAAAGGTCTGCCGAGTTGTTATAGAATCCGGTCCCCAGATGACGGAACGGTGTGAATGCCTGGAAAAGAGACGATCGTTCCACAAATGTCGTGTATCGGAAGCTGCTGACCACTTCCAGACTGAACGGTTGTTTCCACTGGCCGATTCGTACGGTTCCCAAACCTGGAATCTGTGTTTGCTCGACCCAGACATCGGTAAACGTGGGACGGCCGAAGAACGCAAAGTCCATCTGAAAGAAGTAGTTGGTCGATTCTGTCAGACTTCCCTTGGCAGAGAGTCGTGCCCGGCGGAAGTCGGATCCGTTCTGAATCGTCCCGTAGGCGGTCTTGCTGTTCTCATCCTGATTGAAAAACCCGGTATCCGCCTGGAAGACTCCATTGATCTGAACAGTCGGGTAAGTTTTCTTATTCAGCCGGTCCAGAATCCCGGACACGCTGCCATGCAGTGCCGAGATATTCTGATCCTGGGTCGAGTCCGAGAGGTTTGGTCGCCGCTGCAAATATTTTTCGATCAGACTTTCGATGTGTTTGTCGTCTTCGCTCAGAGGTTCGTTTTCTTCGGGAGCAGGCGGGACGGGAGCAACGTCGATTCCAAGCGTCTGCTTGGGCACCATCGCGGTACGTAGCTCGCGATTATCCTCTTCCAGTTGCTCGATCCGTTGGCGCAGCTCTTCGAATGGATCGCTTGCGACCGCAGTCGCGGATGCATGTCCCATCGCCGCAACGACTAGAGCGGTTGCGCCTGCGCGCAGCAACCCACCGCAGGCCGACTTCCATGTCAGAACCATGTCCGAATCCAATTCGTGAGAAACAGGAAAGCGATGTCGTCGGGATTCTGGTGTGAGCCCGCAGACAAGAATAATTATCGGGTTCAGTCTGCAATTCGCATGACAGTGGTAGGTTGAATCCTCTTAAGGTTCAGGGATTCGCCATAAGTGGCGGATCAAAAGTATGTTGCAGATCTTGCAATCAATACACATTTTGTCGCGGTGTACCAGATTCTGGTCAATTTACTGGTGAAAATCAGTTCAGCTCGTGAACGAACATACCTTACGCACCCGATGGGACTAAAGTTACCATCATCGTTCTGCCTCACAACGCATCCGTACCGTTCGTCAAATCAATTTCAGTGGGCAGAACGATGTAAGAGCTCTGAACCAGGATTCTTCATCGTTCTGCCCCACATCGTTCTGCCAATGTCTGGCTTTCATGAACTTGAAAAGCAGACCTTCGGTCGGCGTTTCGGCAGGGTCGGGGGACGTCAGCAGACTCGCGGCGATCACGGTTTAACCCATCAGCCGGAACGCGCTAGCGTCCGGTTCGAACCGTGGACTGGCACCCTGCGGCTGATAGTCTTAACCGGAAGCTTTGCCGTAATGAAACACTATCAGCGAGAAGAGGAGACCTTCGGTCGCACGTTTCGGCGGGGTCGGGAGACCCGCGCCGATCCCGGTTTCCATCGGTTTCCAAGGCCATGCCATGACGTGATGACGGGTGTTTGATATGTTCCATCCACCGATACCTTTTCGCGGCGTTGCTATTCGCCACCAGAATCGCTTCCACGCGAAACATGACCTCAACCTGATCAACGCCGGCAATCCTGGAAACCGACATGAACCCGATCATCCGTTTCTTCTGTGTCGCCCTGCTCCTCATCAGTTGTCCGGCAATAGCCACGGCTCAGAAAGTGGGGTTGAGTGATAGTGTTGAGCGACGAGCCGACGAAACATGGAAGATTGCCCTGCAGATCTGGAACTACGCAGAACCGGGGTACCAGGAGATTCAATCCGCCAAGCTGCTGTCAGACCGGCTTGAGCAAGCAGGTTTTGTCGTAAAGCGAGGGGTCGCTGATATCCCCACGGCGTTTACCGCCACATTCGGTGAGGGAAAGCCCGTGATCGGCATTATGGGGGAATACGATGCTCTACCCGGATTGTCTCAACAGGCAGTCCCAGAGCAACTGCCACGCGCCGGAGCCACTTACGGCCACGCCTGCGGTCACCATGTGTTCGGAGCAGCCTCCATGTCCGCCGCGATTGCATTGGCCGAACAGATCAAATCGGGACAGATTCGCGGGACAGTCCGGTTTTATGGTTGCCCGGCCGAGGAAGGTGGCAGCGGTAAAACATTCATGGTACGAGCCGGCTTGTTTAACGACTGCGACGCCGCTCTGCATTGGCATCCGTCGGGGCGAACCAGTGCCGGTGATGGCTCGTGTCTGTCTCGAGTCGCTGTGAAGTTTCGATTCCGTGGAAAGAGTGCCCATGCGGCCGGTTCTCCCGATCAGGGACGATCGGCTCTGGATGCCGTCGAACTGACCTGTCATGCCGCCGAATTAATGCGGGAACATACGCCCGACTTCACTCGCATCCATCACGTCATCACTGCTGGTGGGGGTGCCCCCAACGTCGTGCCAGACTTTGCGGAAGTTTTTTTCTACATCCGGCATCCCAAATCAGAAGTCGTCAAAGAACTCTATCCGCGCCTGCTGAAGTGTGCACAAGGAGCTGCCATTGCCACGGAAACGAAGCTGGAAGAAATGTATCTGGGTGGAACAATGGAGATTCTGCCGAACGACACCTTGTCCCAGGTGACGATGTCGAATCTGCGACAATTGAATGATCTGAAGTACACAGCCGAAGAAACTCAATTCGCCGCACGCATCCATTCCACACTCAGTAAGCCTTTGCCGCTTGAGTCACTCGCACAGGTATTTGATACCAGCGGCGACATCGGCAAGGGTTCGACTGACGTGGGTGATGTTTCCTGGGTCGTTCCCACCGCCGGATTCACAACGGCATGTTACGTCCCCGGGACCAGTGCCCATTCCTGGCAGGCGGTCGCCGCAGGAGGAACCTCGATCGGTCGCAAAGGGATGCAACTCGCCGCTCGAACGATGGCTGCGAGTGCCTGGGACCTGTTTCAACAACCACAAACTCTGGCCGCGGCCAAGGCTGAACACGCCCGCCGCATGGGTGGACGAAAGTACGATCCCCTGCTGCTGCCCGGCCAGAAACCGCCGCTCGACTATCGGGATTCACCAACAGGAGCAAACGACTAAAGTTGTTGCTTTTGTTTCGGCGGAGACTGGAGACGATCTTGAGACCCGCGCCAAACAGTGTTTGACCCATCAGCCGGAACGCGCTAGCGTCCGGTTTGAACCGTGGGCTAGCGCCCAGTGGCAGGGTGGGCTCGGTTGCCGCGGTTGCCGCTTCGGCTACCGGGGTGACGAAGTCACAGGAAGTTTGGAAAGTTCGAAACGGGGTAAACTTCTCGTCGCGTTGCGACCCAGGTAGTCCGAGGACGGCCAACGTGGGCCCGCCTGCGAAGGCCCAACCGTTTCTGGCATCCATTCAGGATGCGTTCTTGCGAGGCAGACCTGTTCCGGGGGTTTCCGCTTCGCTGCAACCCCCGGCTACGTTCTTTGATCGCTTCGCGATCATAAATCCCCTCGCTACAGTCCCTGCCATCCTGCCGAAACCGACTTCGGAAAATGGCAATCACGGGACGTCGAATTCGAAGCTGAGGCGGTGACGCAGCACAACACGACGTGAGGCATTCCTGACGCCGAAGGCGTCACAGATCGTAGCCGGGGGTCAAAGCGAAGCGGCGCCCCCCGGATCGAGGAACGCGATCACACAAAGCATCCTGAATGGATGCCAGATCTCGTCATATCAAGGACTCCGAACAGTAGAGGACATAGGCGTCGCCGTCACCGCTCCGCTCATGGAAACCCCAAGTTTAGCCTGCAAAAATGCTTCACAGCGTTGCCCTTTGGGCCACAACCCATGTGCGGGTCATGATCAGAGCCTGTTATTCGGCTTGAGCTTCAACATACGGGCAAGCCATTGAAAATCTTCTGACTCCAGAAACGACATCCAACCCGTCAGCATGATCCAGTGAAACAGGAACAGATACATCGCATATTCGCAGGCCAGGTGGAATGCGAGCACGATTCCCAAGGCGATTCGGCGCGTAGGCCTGAACCAGATCAGCACGGGGACGATAAATTCCACAGCCATCGTTGACCAGGTCAGACTTCGCATGATCAACGGTGATTCAAGCAGACCTGATGGAATCGGAAATCGGCCCCAGTATTCATCCAGTCGACTGACGTAATAGAGCGCCGTTCCGTCGCGCCAGGGAGCCCCCAGCAGCTTGCTCCACGCGGCCGAGAAGTAGATCATCGCCATCTCAATCTGCAGCAGACGCAGTGACCATCCATCGACAAGTATCGGTTGCTCCTGCGGCACAGGTCGAGGTTCCATCCGAGAATCCACGGACCATGTGCTTCCCAGCGGCATGAAGATCAGCAGGAAGCCGATGATGCGAAAGAGAGTATCTTCACCATCGAAGATGAGAATATTCCGATGCTGAAATGAGACCAGCCAGACAAAACAGCAGATGGCTTGAAGTCGCGGTTTCCATCCCACAAGTAATGCAACGATCTGGCAGAGAAACAGACCATACACGACTCGCAACGTTACCTTGTCCGCAGGAAGAATCTGGAACAGTGACAGGCATTTGACATCGATTACCTGGCGGGAACTCGCCAGCGTCATGACCCCTTCGTCCGAAAACCATCGATCGAGATCGGGCCACCAGCAGAGGACGTTGATCAGCAAGAGCACGGCATAGCCGATGCGCACGGTTGCCACTGTGCGAACATCAGCGGGAGAGTGCAAAAACTCACTCGCATCAGAGTACCATCGGGAAATCTGGCGGACCGCGAAACCGACCAACGGTTCGACTCCAAAAGACTGGTGTTGATGTGCCAGCGATGATCGTACTCAAGTCATCAGGTCAGTTCGCGTATCGGCGTACCGTTTGTCAGAATCGAGATCGGCCGACCGGCAAAATCTGAAAAGGCATGATTGGGGTCGATCTGAAGATGACGGTAGATCGTCGCCAGCAGATCCTGTGGCTTCAAGGGACGCTCCGTCGGATATTCTGCCTTGGATGTTGTGGCACCGATTACCTGTCCACCACGAACGCCGCCCCCGGCAATCAGGGCCGACATCGCCGAAGGCCAGTGATCTCGTCCAATGCAGCCATTGGCCTGCGACAGCTTGGGAGTCCGGCCGAATTCCCCCACCGCGACGACCATGATCTGACGATCCAGACCGCGCGCATGAATATCATCGACCAGAGCGGAAATCGCCGGGTCCATGTACTGGGCTCGCAACTTCATTCCGGTCGTCAGATCCCAGCCCGGCTGCGCATTCGCGTGATCATCCCAACTGAAATAAAGCGGCATCCCCGATTTGGGTGCGAGAGCATCAATCGTGATCACTCCGGCCCCCGCTTCCGCCAGTCGCCGTGCCAGCAGGCAGCTTTGGCCCCACAGATGGCGACCATAGCGATCCCGCGATTCTGCCGTTTCCTGGTTCAGATCGAAGGCATCTCGAACCGCGGGACTCGTCAGCATCGAGAAGGCCGCGGAACGGAACTGGTCCATTCCCTCCAGCGAACCATTCTGATCCAGATTTCGCTGAAAGCGGTCGAACTGCTGAACCAGCACGCGCCGTTCGTCCAGACGTGTCCCGTCTGTCCCTGCGGCCAGCGAGAGATTCGGTACGGCGAAGTTTTCAACCGAAGGATCGCCTGTGACAAACGCTTTATGGCTGAGTCCCAGGTAGGCGGGTTGCGTCATGAACGGTTGAGTCGGAATGCCGACATACTGCGGCAGTCCATCCCCCCGCACCCCTCGTAATCGACTGACGACCATTCCCAGATCGGGATGATCGGACTTCGCAGTCGATGTCGGATCGGCCACGAGTGGCGTCTTACCCGTGAGCAATTCGATACTGCCATCGTTGTGCGACGACATTTCATGATGCAGCGATCGCACGATCGCCAATCGATTCATTCGTTGGGCGAGTTGCGGAAACAGTTCGCAGATTTCGATTCCAGGAGTGGCAGTCGGATCGCCTGGAAGGGACCGCGATAGTCAATCGGCGACTGAGGCTTGGGATCAAAGGTCTCCAGTTGACTCGGCCCACCCCACATCCAGAACAGGATCAGCGACGGATTGGCGGTCGAGTTTCCGGCACATGCCCGCGCAGCAAGTAAATCGGATAGGCTCAATCCCCCCAGACCCAAAACACCCGCGCGCAGGAATTCTCGACGCGATCGCGGATGTAACGCACGGTTTGCAAAGTTCGCAGATTGCCGCTGTTCTGCCATGGGTAGCCCGTCGTCAGATTACGAATCTTGATCAAACCGCGAGGGTCACGGCTACGAACCCGCACTCAACACCGGACGCCAGCGCGTTCCGGCTGATGAGTCGAATCCGAAAAATGAGTCGTGACGATTCAGTAGCCGAGATTCTACCGATTCACCAGCCCTGCAACTACGTCCATCACCGCGTCCCGTGATTCATTCGGGTTGCCACAATCGCAACCGTTCGATGATCGTCAACTGTTCGGCACTGCCGCTGGAAGTAATGTCTGGCGAGTCGGGTTGCACATTTCATTCGACTCAACGGGGGTTCCGTTGGGTGACGACACCTGGGTAGAATCGACCGTGCTGCAATTCGGGTTGGAATCAACTTTAGGCCGCGAGGTCGACTTCAAATCCGACCCTTAGTTCCTCCAGTTGGGGACGCCAACGACAACGAAGAGTCCTGCGGTGTCACAGTAACTTGCAAGTGCATTTCATTTTGGATGAGACTCAAAACGTGACATTGATCCGCATTCACATTCGCAGGCCTTTTGCGATAACACTTCTGGTGATCACACTCGTTGTGGGCATTGCAAGTGTTGCTCTCTTCACGACTTTTCGTACAGGGCACATGGCTACCCGAGACATCTCGTGGAATCAGCGTGCGCTTTTAATGAAGTGTGCTCTCGTGCATGTCGCGAATGAAATAGACATGGATATTCGGCACGTTTCCGTGGACCACGAGACTATGTGCGGTGATATCGATCAAGGCGGCGCCTCAAATATAGGAGAACGTATGAAGCGTCTTGGGCATCGCATCCCTTCAGGATGGGGTGTCCTGTTGGCTCGTGCCAATTCAACTAGCGAACTGCTTCCCGACAATTTCTTTTCGTCGTCGCCGACGCAGATGGTTGAGGTGACCGTCACACATAAATCGAGTTCTCCAAACAGCAGACCCCCGAGCAAACATTGTGAATGCATTGTGTCGTTGCCGCTCGTCGTCGTTGGAGATCAGGAATTGCTTGGGATTGTGTGGTACTCCTTCATGGGCTCAAATGGAGGAGGAAATGGTGTGGTGGTATGTTCTCAGGCTGCCGGCAGCTCGGAATGGGTTGCTGTGCAACTCAACCCAATAGGTGTTTATTAGTATCGTTGCCCACATTGCAAGAGTCGATCACAGAAGCATCAAATTTTGGAGGAGATCAATGGTCAATACTTTTTTTCTTGCTTCAAAAACAACAAAGAGTCTTGCCCTTTTGTTGATGTCCCCAGAAGAGCGTGTTAGTTCTCTGCCGGTTTTCGGCCTGACGACCGTTGGGCCTTCGGTGCATTAGCGCCACGTTCCTGGCCCGAAGGGGATGGGCTGAGTGAACAACGGACCCATTGGGCCAACGGGCCGTTGGTGTCAGGCCAATGGGACTGATTTCGGGGAGCTTGTCGTCACAAATACT
>JBAWWJ010000129.1:0-22821 GCA_037146815.1 Planctomycetota bacterium | reverse complement strand
TTCAATCACAAGCAGGGACCTTCACTCACTGCTGATGGGGTGTGAACGGTTACTGCCCTGGGTGCTGGCACGACTCAGGTGAGGTTTGAGATAGTCGTGGTGTGCTCCGCAAACCGACACTTCCTCGTTGACAGACGTGTTATAGCACGGTACGAATAATTTCAGTCGGAATAGAAACAGTGGCGTTGGTTCGCAGAGCGAATCACGACTTTCGTCGGAATTAAACTTGACTCAAGGTTCCGGTCTGCCCGCCGAATGAATCGGTCTCGACGCCCAGTTTTTGCAGGACCGTGACGAAGAGCTTCGCCAGTGGAAGCTCTTCCACTTCAATCTTGCCGGTCCAGCCGGCGTCCGTATCGATTCCTGCGCCGGCTTGATTGTCTTCGTTGCCTTTGCCGAACTTCAGATACCGTCCGTTGGTGAAGCCGAGGTTCTTGCCGCCGGCTGAAATGATTGGATAGTTACGCGAGAGGTGGAAACTGCTCGAAGCAGAGCCGTGCATGGCAAATGTGTTGTCCAGCATGTTGCCATTGCCGGTCGGTTCGGGAGTCTCTTTCAGCCTCTGAGCGAAACGACCGAATTCCTCGGCCTGATAGCGATTGTAGGTCCCCAGGTTCTGCCAGCCGCCAGGCTTTTTGACCTCATGAGTCAGGCCATGAGCACCACCAAGACCGACCGCTTGCGACAGCAGGTCGTGTGGCCCTTCGCCATTTTCTCTTCCCAACTGAAACGTTGCGACGCGTGTCGAATCGCTCAGGAAGGCAAGATAGATCAGTTCATACATCGTCTGGAAATAGAGCCGGGCTTCTTTGGGCTCAGCATCCAGATGCAGGTTGCGATTCTCTACCTGGGGAATCGGCGTATCGATCCACCTTTGGGCTTTTGCCAACTTCAACTCCGTATCACGTACTGCGTCAAGATACTGCTTGAGCGTTTCTTGATCGCGGCTCGAGAGTTGGCGTCCCAGCGAACGAGTATTGTCAATCAGCAGATCGAGCGCACTCTTGCTTCGCGACAGTCTTGCGACCGCGTCTTTGCCGCTGGTCACAAACAGCATGTCGAAAATTTCTTTCGGCTTGTTCAGCGCGGGAATCGGTCGTCCTTCTCGATTGAACGACTGAGTCTGGGCCCCGCGAGGTCCGCCAACGCCTCCGTTGGTCGACATGACCAGCGAAGAGTGTCGCGTGAAGTCTCCTGCGTGCTCGGCATACACCTGATCCAGAGAGATCGTATTCCGATACAGGCCTTCACCGCCGATGGGTGCGCCCGTCAAATACTGATCAGCATTGGAATGGCCATGAACCTGTCTTGCGGCGGGATGTGACAACCCGGAAAAAATCGTGATCTCACGGCGCAGTGGTTCGAGCACGTCGAGCACTTTGGTCAGTTCAAAATCTTTTTCGCCGCCCCGAGGAAACCAACTCCAGTCCTTCCAGGCGGGATCGGACTTGAGTGGCAAGCCAACTCCATCGGGATGGTACACACTGACAAACCGCCGTGGAGTTTCGTCTTTGGTCGGGCTGCCGACAGCAAACGATTCAAGCCACGGCAAGGCCAATGCCACGCCAGTTCCGCGGAGAAACGTTCTACGGCTCAGAAACAATGATTTGTTATCCATCATCTATTCCTCATGAGAGGCGTCCCCTCAACCCGGTTCGAGCTACCGCTCGGAAAGCTGCATTTGCCACACCTGCTGGTCGCTTTCCAAACCCCAATTCTTACCGCAAATTGAAAAGATTACTACTGACGATCAGTTGGACCAGGTTGCCCAAGCCATCATCGCGTCGCCTGAACTGTACGGTCAAGCGGTCAATGTCAGCGCGGTCACCGAAAGTAAGCGGTCGGCCGAGCGCATAGGACGCCAGCTTATGCACCATCGCTCGGGCAAATTGATCTTGTCGGTCCGTCAGCAGGTATCTCTTGAGCCCATCCATCCCTGCCAGCGTCTGCCGATTAAACAGGTCTGATGTGGCGTCGACTGGCTTGTTGTTAATCTGAGTCCGGTAGACTCCCAACGCGTCGTAGTTTTCAAACGCAATTCCCCAGGGGTCGATCCGGGAGTGACACGAGAGACAAGCCGCCTTGTTCCGGTGATCGACGATCCGTTCTTTCAGCGTCATTTTCAGGATTTCCGGGTTAGTCAGATCAACTTCCGGGACATTCGGCGGTGGTGGAGGCGGCGGATCGTGAAGAATGCGTTTCAGCATCCAGACTCCGCGTTTCAGCGGATGAGAATCCTTGCCGTCCGAGTTCATCGCAAGGATTGCAGCACCCGTCAAAATGCCACCGCGATTTGTTTGCGGAGTGATTGCCACTGTGCGGAAATGAGGGCCGTAGACCTTGGGAATCCGATAGTGTGCCGCCAACCGCTCATTGACGACGGCATAGTCGGAATGGATGAAGTCCATGATGCTGTGATTCTGCTTCAGGACTTCTTCAAAGAAGGCAATCGGTTCCTCCTGCATCGCTTCTCTCAAAGAGTTGTCCGTGATATGTGTCACACTGCTCATTCGGTCCAAGCCGAGCCATTGCTCAACGAAGTTCTGAGAGAGTCGTCTTGAACGCGGGTCTGCCAGCATCCGCTTCACTTGAGCAGCCAGAACTGCTGGTTCTCTGAGCTTTCCTTGCTCTGCGAGTTTCAGCAGTTCATCGTCCGGAATGCTGGACCAGAGAAACACTGCGAGGCGGCTCGCAAGCTCCAGCTCACTGATCCTTGCCGCCGATTTTGCCACGTCGGTCGTCTCGGCAGTCGTCACTCGTTGAGTCAGGTAAAGGAACTCCGGAGTGGCCAGTGCGGTCGCCAGAACCTCCACCATCGCATCTTCAAAAGTCGCAAATCCCGGCCGGTACTTCGCAAACAGGTCCATGAACTGATCGACTTCCTGCGAGGTGACAGGGCGACGCCAGACACGTTTCAGGAACCGGTTCAGCACCTCGCGACCATAGATCTGTTCATCACTCTTGTTGGCGCTCTCCATGAAGATGTCAGTGTGAGATTTTGGCGGCCATTGCTCATAGAACGGGGCGCTGATTTCAATGTAATCGATCAGAACCTGCAGAGGTTCTTCCCCGCCCGGCGCGTTGGAGACGTTGTGAATTTGCAGGAACTCATCCCGCCGTGGAAAAGTGGTGGTGAGCTTCCGGAACGGGTTGCGCTGGATATCGCTCAACGGAATATCGAAGTGAATGAACTGGGGGGCGTCAGCAGAAGCCGTAACCGGAATGTCGCGTTCGCTGATCACCTGCGAGAAGTTAGCGTTATTGCTGGTGTGAGCACTGAAGATCAGACGCAGGCTCGCGTACTCGTCGGGGTTCATCGTCGAGCGACCAGCTCGAATGCGAACTCGCATGATTCCTTCGTCGGGAAGAAAGCGATCCAAGTCCAGCTTCAGTTCGTTGGATCGGGGAAGGACGAGTACAACCGGAGAAACGGCAGGCGTGGTTCCAATAGCGGCGTCGGCCCGAGGCATCGACTTACCAGCGGGAAATGGAATGCTCTCGTCAGTCTCGCGATTGTATAACTGCTGCTGATTCCTGGGCTTTCTCGGGTTTTTCTTACCCTTCTCAGATCCCTTGTCGTCTTTTTTGGAAGCGGCTTTTTCCATTTCTTCCTGCATCGAGATGATGTAGGTGACGGCTTGAGGTCGCTCACCACTCACGGTTGCTCTTTTGATCGCTTTGAGCCCGAGCTCACGATAGGTCTCGAACTGCATGGCAGACATCTGCAGCAATTCCGAGCTGTTCTTGAAACCGTCCTCCGATGCGGTTTCCGGCGGCAACTTGTTCGGAAGAAAGTAGGGCAGACCAAGTAGATCCTGCAGGGCGTAGTTATATTCGTAATTCGTCAGCCGACGAAACGACGAATGTTCCTTGCTGTTTCGACGAACGAGAGACGCCGCAGTCAGTTCCGTGCTCAGCCAATCCACAATGATGCCACGATCCGCTTCCGCGAGAGCATATTCCGGCTCGTCCTTGGGGGGCATCTCTGATTTGCCGAGGGCATTAAAGACCTCGCGCCATCGCTCCACATCAGGTCCAGTCAGCAAGTCTGGATTCAGTTGGTCGATGCGAAGTCGGCCTTCGGATTTTTCGGGGCCATGACAGGCCAGGCAACTTTTCTTCAGGATCGGTCCGACCGATTCGCGAAAGAAAGCAATGTTCGCCTTCGGAATGGCGTCAGTGGCGACTGCGGCGTCATCGGCTTCCTTCAGGAATCGAGATTTCAGACGCCCCGATTCTCTGGCAGTTTCCAAAGTGATTGGAGCCGCCGGTTCTTCGGCTGCCAGCAGTGTCGCAGCGCTGCCGATAACCATCAGGATGGTGATCTTCAGGGTGTTTATCATGAGGCTTTTCGTTCTTGGCCAGCGTCGGCATGTGTTTGGTTGTACTGGCGAAACGGCGACTGAACGGGTGGGATTCATCGGTGGGAGATACTTGGTTATCTGGACTCAGGCAGGCATCGCGTTCGGGAATCGTACCACGTCGCGTCGAGACAGAATAGTACTACCGACGCATGCTCTCAGGGCAATCGGCTTTTTCAAAGTAGGGTGGGACCAACTCGCTTCGAACGCTGGCCCACCATAAGGAAACGTCGAGAATTGATGGTGGGCCGGCGCGGCGAAGCGCCACTGGTCGTACCCTGCATCCTGCCCAGCTTCAAAAAGGCATTGGCCCTGCAATGCTCTGCGGCAGTTTTATCGGCGCGGTAAATCCGTTGAGTTGCGGTTGCCGACCAAACCTCACCACCGAATGTCCCAATCCCTCCAGCGGAAAGCGAGACACAGCCATCCCACATACCCAGAACGGGCGAGGGCCGTGGAGTCCATCCCGAATTCAGGTCATCCCACCGATCTGGTCTCTTCGTCGATGTTGCTGGACGACATCGAGGCCATTGAGAGTCAACTGACGGACATGCTGACACAACGCATCGCTGAGGTCTGCGATATCATGGAGGTCCCCGATCACCTGCGAACAAATTAGTGTTCCGAGACTGAAAAAGTGCTGCGGCAAGCCCGCACATCGCTATTATCTGTTCGACTCAGGATGCGTTTCTGGAGTATTCGCGTCCCGGCTCTGAACTGTGACGGGTTGAAACAAAGCCATCAATGAACGGAGGCAACGATGCGCGAATTCTTTTACGGATGGAGACGAAAGGTCGGATGTGTGACGCTGATAATTGCGTTCTTTTTTGCGGGGGCTTGGATCAGAAGCCGGAACAAATTTGACGTGGTCAATTGCCCTCTCGGAAAAGAATACGCCATTGCGATCACATCGTGGAAGGAAGCGTTTGCGATCAGAATCGGTTGGGACGAGGATTCATGGAGCGTATTCGATTGGCATGCGTCTGATGCCGACTATTTCCAATATACCGAATCGACTTCTGAGTTTTATCGCTTTAAACAACCGATTCCAGACGGCAGCGGATGTTTTGTGAGTTGGTACTTGCAGCGAGACTGGGGCGGGATCGGAGTCACGCCACTCGACCAGCGTTCCTGGCGCCGAATGATTTTCCTGATCGCTCCCTATTGGCCGATTGCCATCGCCCTGACCGCCATCTCTGCTTTTCTGCTCCTCTCCAACCTCGGCAAATCGATTCCCAGGAAACTCACGGAACCCATTGCTGCCGAGGTGGCGTGATGGGCAACCTATCACGGCTCGCGACGTGCGAGGTTTCACCGTTCAGTGCGTTTATCCAAAAGCCAAAGACAAGCAGGACTGAGATGGCCGTATTACGATTCACCGTCCTTCTCGCCATACCATTGCTTTTGACCGGATCACTCCTCGCTGCTGATGCAACGAGGCCCAACATCCTGCTGATCCTCGCCGACGATCTTGGGTATGGGGATGTCGGCTGCTACAACGACCAGTCCAAAGTTCCGACTCCACACATCGATCGACTCGCACGCGAAGGTTTGCGATTTACGGATGCTCACAGTCCTTGCACCGTCTGCACGCCGACTCGCTACAGCCTGATGACTGGGCAGATGGCGTTTCGCGTTCCGAATGGGGGGACGGTCTTCACAGGCGTCGGAGGGCCATCGCTGATAGCACCGGGGCGGCTCACATTGCCAGGCATGCTGCGCGGGAGTGGCTATGCCACCGCCTGTGTCGGCAAGTGGCACGTCGGGCTGACGTTTTTCGACAAGGACGGTCAGCCTGTGCGCGGTGATGGCGTTGAATCTGTCCGCCGGGTCGATTTCTCACGACGGATCGCAGGGGGGCCGATCGATCATGGCTTCGATCGTTTCTTCGGGACCGCCTGCTGCCCCACGACCGACTGGCTCTATGCCTTCATAGACAACGATCGGGTCCCTGTGGCCCCCACACAACTACTCGACAAGTCGCGGTTGCCAAAACATCCCTATGCGAACGATTGCCGTGCCGGCCTGATTGCGCCGGACTTTCCGTTGGAAGAAGTGGACCTCGTGTTTCTCAAGAAGAGTCGCGAGTTCCTGGAGCAACACGTTCGCCAGTCACCAAACAAGCCGTTTTTCCTGTTCCACTCGGCACAGGCCGTGCATCTGCCGTCGTTTGCCGCCCCTCAGTTTCGGGAAAAGACGAAGGCGGGGCCGCACGGGGACTTTATCCATCAGCTTGATTACATCGTCGGGGAACTGACGACGACGCTGGAACAACTCGGCGTGGCCGACAACACGATCATCATCTTCACCAGTGACAACGGGCCGGAAACGACCAGTGTCATTCACATGCGAGCGGACTTTGATCACGATGGGGCTCGGCCCTGGCGTGGAGTGAAACGCGACAGTTGGGAAGGGGGACACCGCGTGCCGTTCCTCGTCCGCTGGCCGGACAAAGTCAAACCGGGAGCGATCAGTTCGCAGCTCACCAGTCTGACAGATGTCATGGCGACGGTGGCTGCCATCATTGGAGCGAAGCTGCCAGAGAACGCTGCAGAAGACAGTTTCAACATGTTGCCCGCATGGCTGAACGAAGATACCGCTCCGATCCGTCCGTATCTGCTTCAGCAGGCATTCAACGGGCAGAGGACGCTTTCGATTCGACGAGGCTCATGGAAGTACCTTGCTCACGCAGGCTCCGGGGGCAATCGATACGACAACAATCCCGGTCTTAAGCCGTTCTTTCTGCCCGATACGGCCCCCGACGCGTCTGGTCAGCTTTACAATCTCGAAACCGACCCTGGTGAACGAACGAATTTGGCGAATGAACGACAAGAGATTGCGGCCGAACTGAACAAGCTTCTCGAACACTCCAAAGCGATTGGCCGCAGCCGACAAGGGAAATACTAAGGCAGCCGTGCCACAGAATCTCGGCCCTGTGATGTTCTGTGCGCGGATTCACGGTTCGATGCGATTCTGAGCCAAGAGACTCGCGGTGGGGGGAACTACAATTCCGCCGGTCAGGATTGTCAAATAGATCAGAAGGGGTTTCGTGTCGAGAGGAAGGGATTCGAACGGGGAGAAAGTGGCTTTTCAAAAAGTCACCGCGACATTAGCAATTCGATTTGGAATGGTCGGCCCGTTGGGCCTCAGATTGCTGTGTGCCGCGTTCCCGGCCCGAAGGGCCGGGCTTGGTGAATGGATGGCCCTTTGGGCCGGAGGTCCGATTCACTCTTGCACTTTTTCACGTTCCCCCGTTGGCGAGACATGGAAGAGAATTCGGCAGTCCAAGACTCGTAAATCAGTTCCACAAACGAGGTCTGAGAAGGCATTACGGGCAAAAAATAAAATCGGGTTGCGGTTATCAGCCGCTGGCTGCTCGCTCACGGCACGAACTGGACGCTAGCGAGTTCCGGCTGATGGGTTTCACTCGAAAATAGAGTCACACAACGGGGCTACGCTTCGCAACGCAACACTAAACTTCGCATCGCAAGACAAAGATACGATGCACTACCTAAACAGCACCACCAAACGCAGGATTGTTTCTCATGAAAATTTCTCGCATTTTTGCTCACCGGGTTGAGCTTCCTCTGGTTGAAGGTTCTTACAAATGGTCCGGCGGAAAATCGGTGTCGGTGTTTGACAGCACGATCGTCGGAGTTGAGACGGACTGCGGACTGATCGGTTACGGCGAGGTTTGTCCACTGGGGCCGTTTTATCTGCCGGCGTATGCCGAAGGGGTGCGCGCCGGCCTCCGCGAACTCGGACCACATCTGATCGGCTATGATCCGCGCGAACTGACGAAGCTGAATCATCGGATGGATGCCGCGTTGAAAGGGCACCCGTATGTGAAAACGGGAATCGACATCGCCTGCTGGGACATTCTTGGCAAAGCCACGCAACTGCCGGTCTGCACGTTACTGGGTGGACGATTTGGCGAAAATGTGCGTCTGTACCGCGCGATCTCGCAACAGGCTCCCGATGAGATGGCCAGGAATGTGCAGGGTTACCGGGAGCAGGGTTACACCCGGTTCCAACTGAAAGTGGGTGGCAATCCGGATACCGATATCGAGCGAATTCGCGCTGTGCGAGCGATGCTTCCCGCGACGGACCGGCTTGTCGCCGATGCCAATACGGGATGGACGCAGCACGAGGCCATGCGCGTCGTTCGCGCCGTTCAGGACATCGATGTTTACATCGAGCAGCCCTGTCTGACGTATGAGGAATGTCTTGCTGTTCGCCGGAACACGAGCAATCCATTTGTGCTCGACGAGAACATCGATTCTCTGGATATGTTGCTGCGTGGTAAAGCCGACCTGGCAATGGATGTTGTCAATTTGAAGATCAGCAAACTCGGCGGGCTGACGAAAACCAGGCAAGCGCGCGACCTGTGTGTCTCGATGGGGATCGCCATGACGTTGGAAGACAGTTGGGGCGGCGACATCACAACAGCCGCGATCGCGCACCTCGCACACAGCACTCCCGAGGAATACCGTTTCACCAGCACTGACTTCAACAGCTACGTCACCATCAGTACGGCGACCGGTGCCCCACAGCGTCAGCAAGGTTTCATGGCAGCGAGTACTGAACCGGGACTGGGAATCACGCCTCGAATGGAAGTCCTCGGCAAACGTGTCGTCGAGATCAGTTGATCCGGGACCTGTCAGATGAATTTTCTCTCCAGTCGGGGTTTAACCCAAGTTAAATCCAAGAAGGGGTGGCCGGGGCTGGACTGAGGCTTTGCGAAGGAAGCTCCGGTAGGTCGGGCGCGAAGACGTTCCCACCCCGTACTGAGCCGGATTTATTGGGCTGAAAGCCCACAAGCACAAAGCACAGGGCTGCAGCCCTGTGGTCGAGAACAAGGGAAAATGTGCGACCTGAAAGGTCGCGAGTGACCATCGATTGGAGTGGATCGCGATGTCTGAATTTCTTGCGACCTTTCAGGTCGCAGATCCTGTACTGTCCGTCGTCACAGGGCTGAACCCCTGTGCTTTTTACTTGCGGGCCTACAGCCCGCAAGAGACGGCGGATTGCGACATCGCAAACGGGGGTGGCTGACATGGTCGCAGCAATCGGTATGTCTCGTGGGGACAGGAGGGTAAGTCCAACCCACGCCAAGCCCCGCCAATCAAAATCAATCCAGACCAAAGATCTGACAAGCAACCTCACGCTTTCCGGAAATCGCCCACAAACAGCGAAAGAAACAGCAATGGGTCGACTCTCTGCATTAACCACGATCGGGCTTGTGATCGCTGGCGCGGTCGTCTTCGCCGATGATCGAGCAGGCCAACTCCAGATACTGGCGAAGGCTGAAGCTCGATTGAAAGCGATCTATGACAAGCGGGAGTTTGTCCCTGCGACGTTTACAGGGAAATGGTTGCGCGACAGTTCCGGTTATCTGAACCTCGAAAAATCCAGGGATTCTTCGGAACCAGAACTTGTTCAATACGACGCGATGAGTGGAAAGCGTTCCGTCGTGATCGGCAAAGAGCACCTCGTTGTTCCCGGGACAGCGGAACGGCTGATCATTCAGGAATATGTTCAGTCGCCCGTCAGCACACGTTTTCTCGTTCATGTGCAAAACAGCACTACCGGAAAAAACGGATACTCGTTGTTTGATTCGACCTCGGGAACACTCAAGCCGATTGTTGCCGAGATTGGTCGCCTCTCCTGGGAGAATGCATTTTCCCCCCAAGGGGACAGACTGATCTTCGGACGCGGCCCAAATCTTTATGTCTGTGATCTGACCACGAACAAGTCGACAGCTTTAACTGCCATCGAAGGGAAGGATATTCTTGAGAACGATATCCGAGCAATTTGGAGTCCCGATGGTCAACAGATTGCCTACGCACAATCGGATTCTTCGAAAGTTCGCCAGCGGCCGGTGATCCAGCCGACGGACCCGACGTATCCGGAAGTCTCCTTCCATCGATTCGCTCGCGTCGGGACACCGATTCCGACGCTGCGAGTCGGAGTCGTCCAGGCGAATGGTGGCGAGACTCGCTGGATGAATTTACCCGCCGATCCAGGGACGTTTTACATCAACGGCGTCAGTTGGGCTGGTAATTCGGAAGAACTGCTTGTGGAAATGCTCAGCCGTTCCCGCGACGCTCGTCAGTTTCTGCTCATCAATGTGAAGTCCGGTGCCATCAACAAGGCATACGAGGAAACTGACCCTGCCTGGGTCGATGCCAGTTATGCTGCCAATGCGGGACTCGAATGGATTCACGATGGCAAAGCGTTCGTATTACTCAGCGAACGTGATGGATGGCGACATGCCTACGTGGTCTCTCGCGATGGCAAGCAGCGGAAGTTGCTCACAAAGCAGGCCAGTGACATCATCGCTCGGGGACCTGTCGATGAGCGGAATGACCATCTTTACTTTTTTGCATCGCCAGAGAATGCCACGCAGCGATACCTTTACCGGGTGAATCTGGATGGTGACAGCGAACCGCAACGCGTGACACCCGCAGGCCAGCCAGGGACGCACCGGTACGAGTTTTCGCCCGATCGAAAGTGGGCATTCCATACATATTCAACGTTCGACTCACCACCCGTGATCGACCTCGTGCAACTTCCCGAGCATCGCTCGGTGCGTGTTATCGAAGACAATAAAGAATGTCGTCAGCGAGTCGCTCCGTTGATCACTCAGCCGACCGAGTTCTTGAAGCTCGACATCGGAGATGGAGTTGTCATGGATGCGTGGATGATCAAACCACACGATTTCGACGCCACAAAGCAATACCCTGTCTTCGTTTTCATCTATGGCGAACCCCATGGCCAGACTGTTCTTGACGACTGGACCGGCGGCCAGAATCATTCCATGTTTCATCGAATGATTGCAGACTTCGGTTATCTGGTGGTCTCGATCGATGGTCGTGGAACCCCTTCCCCGAAAGGTGCCATCTGGCGGCGAGCGGTCTTCGGCAGCCTCGGTCCGCTGTCGACAGAAGAACAGGCCGCGGGCGTAAAGGAACTCGGCCGCATGCGATCCTATGTCGATTTGTCGCGAGTGGGTATCTGGGGCTGGAGTGGCGGTGGATCGAATACGTTAAATGCCATGTTTCGTAAGCCGGACGTCTATCACGTCGGGATTGCCGTGGCCCCGAAGCCGCAGCCAGATCTTTACAATGCATGGTTTCAAGAGATCTTCATGCGGACGCGTGAAGAAAATCCGGAAGGCTATCAGAAGTCTGCCCCGATCAATTTCGCAGAAGGCCTGCGGGGCGATCTATTGATCATCCATGGGACCGGCGAAACCAATACGCACCTGCAAATTACCGAAGGCCTCGTTGATCGGCTGATCGAACTGGGGAAGCGATTTGACTACATGGCCTATCCCAATCGTGACCACGGCCTGCGAGAAGGAAAAGGGACCGCAGTCCACCTGCGACTGTTGATCACCCGGTATCTGATTGAGCATCTTCCACCTGGGCCTCGATGATCGAACGAGGCTCAACAGAGACTCACCTGAAACGTCACTACTAAGCGTCCATCGAAACCCGTGGGCAATTCAGTTGCGAGAAATACGATGTGGAATTATCTGTCGGTTGTCGATTTCTGCAGACGAGTCGGTGCCGCACGCGATTATGGCCGACTTGTCGTGGGGACATTGCTGACTGTGACGCTGCTCAGTGTTTCAAATGCGGAGCAGGGTGATCCGGCACTGCCGGGTTATCACTCGCTGACTCAGTCGCAGGCTGGGAATGTCCTGATCTCCGAATTGCGCTGTGCCGCTTGTCACAGTGGGATCCAACGCGATTCGTTGACGGAGAAAGCCGCACCTGATCTGACAGGAGCCGGTCTGCGGATCCGGCCGGAATACTTGCGAAGATTCCTGGCATCGCCATCGTCAGTGCATCCGGGAACGACGATGCCGGACGTATTGGCGTCGCAGCCAGACGTGGAAAAAGAAAAAATCGCCGAAGCACTGACTCATTTTCTCGTCGCCCAATCGACATCTTCCCCTGAAAAACAGGGGGCTGCGGAGATCGACCGACAGCAAGGCAAGTCCCTTTTTCACTCAGTTGGCTGTGTCGCGTGTCACGGCCCGAAAGAAGCGATGGGGGATGCACCACAGCAGCCAAAACGTAACGACGAGGATGACGACGAGGAGAAGTCTGCCGCTGCGAAGAAAGCCATCAAGCCAATCGCCGTTCCACTGGGGCACGTTTCTGGCAAATACAGTGTGAAGTCGCTGAGCGAATTCCTGTTTCAGCCACTTCGCGTCCGAAGTTCCGGACGAATGCCGGATATGAAACTGACCCCGGCCGAATCGCTGGCGATTGCTGGCTATCTGATGGGAGATCAGCCACAGCCAGAACAGGTTCTGGTCCCAGAGGCATCGCTGGTGGAAAAGGGGAAAAAATTCTTCGTCGAATTCAACTGTGCCGCGTGCCACGCACTTCCAGGCATTGTGGCTGCTGCGCCAGTTGGCTCGTTGAAGAACGCAGAACTGTCTCGCGGATGTCTGTCCAAGACGACGACTCGCAGTCCTCGGTTCATTCTCGAAGATCAGCAGGCTCAGGCCATCGTCGCATCACTCCGGCAGGATCATCCTGCGGACTCGGACAAACTGACCGCAGCAAAAACGTTGACCGCATTTCGTTGTATCGCCTGTCATGTTCGCGATGACTTCGGGGGCGTCCACGAAACGTACAATCCATACTTTGCCAGCAGCGAGCAGAAACTGGGGGATGACGGACGTATTCCTCCGCCGTTGACGCTGGTCGGGGCCAAGATGCAGCCAACCTGGTTGAAGAAGGTGCTCTTTGACGGAGAAAGTATCCGTCACTACATGGCGACCCGGATGCCGCAGTACGGCACGACCAATCTTCAGCACTTGCCAGAAGTCTTCGCTCGCCTGGATGTTTTGAAAAGCATCGAGATGAAGATCCCCAGCCCTGAGAGTCGCTCTGAAAGTGAGCGTGAACGCGAAAAGCTGCTTCGAGCTGCAGGCCGCGAGTTGCTCGGCGACAAGGGGCTGAACTGTATCGCCTGTCACAACTTCAATGGAAAATTTAGTCAAGGTTATCAGGGGATTGACCTGCTGACATCCTATCAGCGACTTCAGCCCGGTTGGTTCAACAGCTTCCTTCGCAACCCCGGTGCGTTTCGTCCGCGAACAACGATGCCGACAGCGTGGCCCAATGGGATTGCAGCGCACAAGACGATTCTGGATGGAGATACAGACCGGCAGATTGAAGCAATCTGGTACTACCTGTCGCTCGGGACATCGGCGGCCGATCCGTCCGGTATCCGCAGCATCAGCACGAAAATCAGCGTTGATACTGTTGCCAAGGTCATTCGTGGTCGCAGTCGAGTGGCAGGCTTTCGCGGTATCGCCGTCGGATTGCCCGAGAAACTGAGCTATGCATTCAACGCAGAAACTGGCACTGTCACGACAATCTGGCAGGGGGACTTCGTAAGCGTCAATTGGAGTGGCCAGGGTTCCGGGGACTTCAATCCATCGAGCGAACCTGTCACGCTGGCTCAAGACGTTTCATTGGCCCAGCTTGCAGACGAAAATGCGCCGTGGCCGCTGATGCCCGTCATGACGAAAGAAGCTCGCACGAACCCCAATCCGCTGTATCCGAAAAATGTCGGCTATCAATTTCGCGGATACGTCCTCGGCGAAATGTCCGTTCCGACACTTTTGTATCGTAGCGGGACGATCGAGATCGAAGATCGGTCGGTCGCTGCAGGATCCGAGGAGCAGCGACAGCTCAAACGGGTCCTCTCTTTCGAATCACCGAACCAGCAATCGATCTGGTTTCGTGCTCTTACCGGCGACATCCAGCAGCAGTCTGAGCAGATCTTCCAGAGTGGTCGCCTGCGGCTGACGATTCCCAAGGCACAGGCGAAATTAAGGCCGATGACGAACGATCCCAATCGATCCGAATTGTTATTGCGACTGCAGATTCCCCAAGGCAAATCCTCACTGGAGTTACTCTATGAACCGCTCAAGAAGTAGTCGCCAGCCGTTAGTTTACGTCTTGTTACTGATCGTTACGTCTCTTTTGGGCAGCTTGCAGGCCGAGGAAGTGGGCGAACGCTGGGGCACCGAGGAACGCGAACGAGAGTATTATCCGATCGTCAATATTCCGTTGCCGAAGGATACGGTAATCGAGGCCGGGGCGTTCGCCGTGCTGCCGGATCGCCGCATTGCCGTTGGTACACGGCACGGTGAGATCTATTTGATTGACGGCGTCGACATGCCGAAGCCGATTCCCACCTTCCATCGATTCGCAACGGGGCTTGATGAGATCTTCGGGCTGGCCTGGAAAGACAATGCGTTTCGCGTCACGCAGAGCTGCGAGTTGACCCGAGTCAGTGATTCGAACCAGGATGGTATTGCGGATCGGTTTGAAACGATCTCTGACGGCTGGGGATACGCGAATTACCACGAATATGCGTTCGGTTCCAAACTGGACTCGGAAGGGAATCAGTTCGTGGCGCTCGGACTGTCTGAGTCGTACAACTCGCATGCCTTGAACCGTGGCTGCATCATGAAGGTTGCACCGGATGGGAAGACGACGGCATTCGCCACTGGCTTACGCAGTCCCGGGGGAATCGGAATGGACGAGCACAACTCGCTGTTCTACGTGGAAAGTCAGGGGCCATGGAACTGCTCCTGCAGTTTGAAGGCGGTGTCGCAGAACAGCTTTCATGGTCATCCCGCAAGTTTCAACTGGTATCCGTTTTCGCCCGAACTCGGGCCAGTCCCCGAGATGCCAAAGTCAGGGAGTCGGATCGCTATCGAAAAGAAACACGTCAAACAACTGGTTCCATACGCTGTCATCTTCCCTTACATCCGCATGGGGCGGTCGATCACTGCTTTCAGCGTGAATCGGACGGGTGGTAAGTTCGGACCGTTTGAAAACCAGATGTTTCTGGGCGATTACACCCAATCGATCCTGATGCGTGCGACGACAGAACAGGTGAACGGTGTCTGGCAGGGAGCGTGCTATCCGTTCCGCGAGGGACTATCAACCGGAATTCTGAATGTGGAATTCACTCCCGGTGGCAATCTGATATGCGGCGGTACCAATCGCGGCTGGCCTGTTCGGGGGATTAAGCCATTTGCTCTCGAACGAGTCGAATGGAATGGCAAGATGCCGTTCGAGATCAATCGGGTCACGATCACTCCCGATGGATTCCACGTCACGTTTACGAAACCCGTCGACCACGTCACAGGAAAATCCACCGACACGTACTCAATTTCGGCGTTCACTCACCCCTATCACGGTGGCTACGGCGGACCGGAAATCGAACAGTATAAAGCGGGGGTCAGAGCGGTCGCGTTAAGCGAGGATGGACTGTCGGCGCGGATCACCGTCGACAAACTCGATCAGGGGTTTGTCTATGAACTCGACCTGCTACGCCTGCGATCTCGCGACAACCAACAACTGGTACATCGGAACGCATTTTACACCGTCAATGAAATTCCTTCGCGGTAAACCGGTTGCAAAACCTGACTCCAGAGACATCGACAATGATTCCCAACAGTGGTCTTTCGGTCCTGATCGCGTTCATCCTGAGTGTGACCGCGATTCTGGACAATTCCCAGCGGTTGCATGCCGCCGAGCATCCGGTTCCAGAGAGTCCACTCTGGCTGACGTATCCTGGTGACAAAGGTCCGGGAGTCGGCAAGCATATTGTGCTGATTGCGGCAGATCAGGAATACCGCAGTGAATACTCGATGCCGATGCTGGCGAGATTGCTGGCCCGGCATCATGGGTTTCACTGCACGGTGTTGTTCAGTTTGAATCAGAACAACGACGTTGATCCCACGCAAAAAATTCGCTGGGAAGATAAGTCGGTTACTCACAACATTCCCGGGCTTGAGCATCTGGAAAAGTGCGATCTGGTCATCTTGTTCAGTCGCCTGATTTCTCTTCCACCCGAACAATTGAAACACATTTACAATTACCTCGATTCCGGAAAGCCCATGATCGGCATTCGGACGGCCAATCACGGCTTTATCGATTTCGATTACAAAAAGGATAGCAAGAAGATCGACTTTGGCGAGGGGGTGCTGGGTGGCTCCTTTCGCAATCATCATGGCCGCTGGCAGCAGGATTCGACTCGCGGAATCATTGTTGAGCAAAACAAAGAGCATCCCGTCCTGAAGGGAGTCACGGACATCTGGGGAACCTCGGATGTCTATCGAACCTATAAGGAAGGGGGTAGTCTGCCCGAAGGCTGCTTGCCGCTGGTCGAGGGCCAGCCACTGGTCGGGCGCAAGCACGATGACGCTGTGAACACGGAACTGATTCCATTACCCGTCGCCTGGGTGAAGACTTGGACGGGAAATAAGGGGAAAATCGCGAGAGTCTTCCATGTCACCATGGGAAGTGCTCAGGATTTTCAAAGCGAAGGACTGCGCCGACTGACCGTGAATGCGGTTTACTGGTGCCTGCAGATGGAAGCCGAAATCAATGAAAAATCCTGTATGGATCTTGTCGGAGAATACAATCCTCCTGACAGCGGCTTCGCCTACAAGCAACTGAACATCGTCCCGAGAAAGCCGAGTTTCTACAAATAGCAGTCAATTCGCATGGCAGCGCACGCGATCACGGTTGGCACGCATCTTCATCGTCACGCTGCTTTAAGGCGGCGATTGTTGACGCTGATCTGAAATCACCAGGCTGCCATGGTGAAATAGGCGTATTCCATCTGAATGGCGACAAATGCGAACAGTACAAGCCAGACTCGAGCCGGTGCGACAATACTCTTCCAACCCGGCTCCCAGATCGATCTGGCACCGATCGCGGCAAATACGGCCACGATACCCATGACAGGGTAGTGATAGGTCCCACTCGAAAAGGCGATGCAATACGGTGCGGCGTAGGCGAGAATGACCGCCAGGTACCAGGCCGTACTTGAGACGCTTGCTTTGCCCGCAAAATGAAATAATCCGAGCAGCGAGCAAATCATCACCAGGGCATAGCCACCCGCTTCCGCCAGCAGGACCGCGACCGCAACAACCTTGGGGATTCCCGCATAGGTCGCCTGAATGGATCGTGTCGCGAGATAGTCAAAGCCCCAGAATGATCGAGCCCGATTTGCGGTTCGAAGTACTGCTAGCCCTGGATTCTCGATGATATGCCTCATCGCAGCCTGCTTCATCGCCGCTCGCCGATCAGGAGCCTCATAGTGAGCAACCAGATACTCTTGAACCTCGACTGGTAATTCCTGCAGTGTTCGTTGGGCGAAGTGGCTGGTTTTGTACCACGGTGTGTGCGGATTATTTCCAATGAAAAAATTCCGCTCGTTGTTTGTCGAAAGTGAATATCCACCGCCAAAACGTGCGTTTTGCAGGACAGTCGGAGCGATCACGAGACCCGCTGCCAGCGTCACCGGAATGACGTGAAGAATCCCACGCGAGATTCGTTGACTCAAGCTCGCAGACAAGAGCAGCGAAATGACGAAAAGCATCCCCAGTGTGATCAGCAGAACACTCATCATGGATGGTCTGGTCAATGTGCCGACCCCGAGTGAAATTCCCAAGGGCAGCAGCCAGTAGCTCGATCGACTGTTGATCCACTTGATGCCGAACCACGCACTGCACGCCAGCGCAAAACTGGCGAGGTGTTGTGAATAGGTCTGTCCGACGAGTAGAACCGATGGGGGATAAAGAGCCCATACCCAACTGGCTAGTATTGCTGTCCGGCGGTTACGCGTTGCTTCCAGAGTCAGCAGTCCCGTCACTCCGATCTGCAGAGTGCTGAGGACAATCATGGCAACGCGGGCGGTCCCGACGCCGACGCCGAGTACTGCAAACCAGCCAACCAGATAGTAACTCGTCCCCGGTGGCCAATAGGATGGAATCGGCTCTCGCGTTCCCTGAAAGATTTTGACTGCTTCGGAATAGTAGTCGGCGGCATCATTGTTCAGTTCCGTACCACCCAGCCAGACAAGGCTGACGAGTGCTCGAAGAACGAAACCGACGGCGACCGGTAGTAAGTAAGCCCAGATTCCAGAACGGACCTGTGATCGCTGTCCATTGATTTCCGGGCGTTTTGACGGCCTTTCGATGGTGGAAAGCTCGCTGACGGATGACGTTGGTTCCGGTGGTGAGAGTAATGTCGAAGACATGGAATCGATCGTTTCCTGCTTATGTCAAAAAAGGACTGGCGTTCCTGCCGGTCCGAGTTTTCTAACGCAATCTGATGACCAATGTTCCGGTACTCAATCGGAACTTGTTCAGTCCCATCAGTTGGAACGCCCTAGCGTCCGATTCGGGCCACATACAACGCTGGGCTTCGAATAATCTGGAATGAATCCGACATCAAACGTGTCACGTCACAGTACGACCGCCACATACAGCAACCCGGCAACAACCAAACCCAGCAGATGGCTGACTCGATCCTTCAGCGCGAACACCACCGGGTCTTCTGACAATCTGCGGCGCTTGGCGATAATCCAGAGGCGTGTGATCCAGTACATCAGAACGGGGCAGATGTACCACAGCGTCCAGCCGTTCCGATAAAGTGCCGTACCCTGAGTACTATTGATGTAGAGTGCCATCACAAGGACCGCAAGGTAACCACTCGTGGGGCCGATACTTTCAATCATGCCAATGTCTTCGAGTCGGTAGCTGCGCCCAAACGGCTTCAGAGTTGACTCAGGAGATGATGCAATTTCGTCAATGACAGGCTTGGCTCCTGCTGCAACGGATTCATCCAGTAATCGCGTTAGTTCGGCGTAACGCTTGGCAAATGCGAGCGACGTAAACAGGAACATTGAAAACGCCATTAACCATTCCGTCACGGGCAGATTGACTGCCGCACCACCAGCGATAACTCGCAGCGTGTAAAGTCCTGCCAGGACCATCACATCGAGAATCAGCTTGTGCTTTAACCAGACAGAATACAGCGTCGTCAGGCACCAGTACCCACAAAGCAATAGCAGGAACCTCACCGGTAATGCTGTTGCTGCCACCGTGATCCCGATTCCCAGTAGCGAAGTTGCCATCAGCGGTCCAACCAGCAGCGGCAGTTTTCCCGAAGCGAACGGTCGACGACATTTCCGAGGGTGACGTCGATCCGTTTCAACATCCAGCATGTCATTGAGAATGTACACGCTCGAGGCGACACACGAAAAGCAGACCCAGGCCAGCAACGTCGCCAGGATCTGAGGTGCCGCAAACGCATGCGCCAGGATCATCGGGACGAATACCAGAATATTCTTGGCCCATTGGTGTGGCCGCAACGCCTTAGCGACATCTTTCCATGTCGTCCGAGACTGGCTGAGAACGGTCAGGCGTCCCGACGCAACGCGATTCGCTTTCGCCTGCAGACGACGCGACCTGGAAACGAGATACGCGCGATCAGACTCGGAAAAAATAGGCAAGTCTGCCTCACTATCACCGACGTACGCCCATGAATCGTGGTGTTCCTGCTGACAATACGCCTGAATGGCCTCCAGCTTTCGGCTCCCTTTCAGGTTTCGACCATCGTCACTGGCCAGCACTGCGTCGAAGATCTCCAAATGCGCCGCGATGGCATCAGCCCAGGGACGGGGGCTCGCAGTTGCCAGGACCAGCGTAACACCGTCATTATGTTGCTGTTCGAGCAGATTCAGAACTTCCGTCTGATAGGGCAGGTGAGTCACGTCGGGAGTGACAATCCCGGCCATCGCGTCCTTAAACGCGGCGCGCCCCTTTGTCAGACTGCACAGCGCGCGCAGCAATCCCAGTGGATGATTCTTCGCCGCCTTCACAACCGATTCGGCCAGCAAGTCGGTCTTGATCAGCGTATCGTCGAGGTCGACAAACAGCACGGTCGGTGCTGCGACGACGACATCAGGCGTTTCGATCAGGGTACTCATAAGCGTCACAGTTTCATCTTTCGAAAAATCGACTCGGGAATAGAGCAGATCAGCGTCATGATGGGACGCCAGAACCATGGAGTATAAAGGACCGTGCGACGCCGCTTGATCGCTCGCACAATGTCATTGGCGACTTTTTCTGGCGACGCAACCAGTGGGGATTTGGGATTCAACAGGCCGGCCGTCATCCGCGTGGCAACGAATCCCGGCTTGATTGTCAGAACGTGGACACCTGACTTGTACAGGCGATTCCGCAGACCTTGCGTGAATGCAGTGAGCCCCGCCTTGGCTGCCCCGTACGTGTAATTACTCTGCCGGCCTCGATCACCGGCGACCGAAGAAATCACACCAATAAAGCCACCCTTGCGTTCTTCCAGATAAGTGGCGGCTTGCGACAGGATCGACACGGCAGAGGTGAAATTGACATCAATCACCCGTCGCGCGTCATCAAACGACTTTTCGGTCGCTGCTTGTGGCAACATGTCGCCGTAACAGAGCAGAACGCCTTGCAGTCGCCCGGAAGTACGACGTATACAATTCTCAAAGAATTCCGGATGGCTCGCATAATCCAAAGCGGAGAACTCGGCGACTTCCGCATTCACGTTGTGACGCAGACGCAGGTCTGACGCCATCCGTGTCAGTTCTTCCTCATTCCGCCCGGCGAGAATTAATGAGTGGCCGTCCTGACTGAGGCGATGAGCCAGCGCGCGAGCTATTCCAGACGTCGCACCCAGGATCAAGACCCATCCCGATGACGTGCATTCCATCGTTGACGGGACCGACACCGCATTGCCGGTTGATGCTGCGGGTGCCTCAATGCTCGTTGAACTCATAGGAATCTACCTGAAGCCTGTTTTCCAGAATATTTTTAGTGCGTGCCTGCGGACATCGAATTGCCAACGGCCTCGGATTGATTCGGTTCCAGTCCGGTGACAATCCCCAGTCGCCGTGCCTGCGACGAGACGAATCGATTGTTGGGATCAACGCGTTCTTTCACTCGCAGGAATTCCGAAAGTCGCGGATACATCCGGGCGAATGTGTCGGCACTGGTCAGAGCATCTTTGGCGAGATACAGCCGCCCCGAATGTTCCAGCACAATTTCGTCGAGCTTTTCGAACAGGTCTCGTGTCGCTTTACCACGATTCGGGAAGTCGAGCGCGAGAGTAATTCCAGGGAACAGATACGACAGCATCCCACGAGTCGCAGGCCCGGAGCCTTTGATGACGGCCAAAAACGAAGCCTGCCGGGATTTGGCAATTCGTTCCAGCAATTGATGTAAACCGACGTGCGCGGTCTCTGTCGGGAAGAGTGCCTGGTACTGCACAAACCCACGCTTACCGTAGATCCGGTTCCAGTGATCGATCCCGTCCAGAGGATAGAAAAATGAATTGAAATCCACGAACTCGCGTCGATCACGATTCTTGGCGTAATACAGTGTATTGAAGGCCTTAATCGACCACGGATTCAGCGCGAACGACGGAAAGTCGAACGGAATTGTTTTGGCTCGTCGACGAGGCAGCTTTAGCGGTGCAGCCGCCAGTTTTCGTGGTAATGCAGCCGCCGGAGCATCGTTTCCAAGCATGACAACACCGCGACCGAGTGAAGCGCCAGTTGCCAGACAATCGATCCACGACACGGAATAGCGATAGCTCTGGTGCGTGGCCGTAAACATTTCCAGCGTCGATTCGAGATTCTGAGTTCGACGATAGGTCACATCGCAATAAGCCGTTTCGACACGGCTCAACCGAATCTGGGCACTGAGAATGACACCGGTCAAGCCCATCCCACCGATGGTGGCCCAGAATAGATCGGGATCGTTGTCACGAGTGCAATCGATGATGGCCCCGTCAGCGAGTAACAGTGTCAGGCGATTGACAAAATTCCCGAACGATCCGTCGACATGGTGATTCTTTCCGTGAACGTCGGCTGCAATCGCACCGCCCAGAGTGACGAATTTTGTTCCGGGAGTCGTGGGCAGAAACCAGCCTTGTGACAAGAACGTCTCGATGATTTCCGCGAATGAGACCCCCGCTTCACATTCGAGAACTCCTGTCTCTGGATCAAACGCCAGGAACCGGTTGAGGTGCCCCATGCGCAGTACGACGCCGTCCTGTGTGAGGGTCGAATCACCGTATGAGCGTCCCATTCCGCGTGGAATGACGTTCGTTGTGTTGGACGACTGGACCGCGGTCTCGACATCCTGCCAGCTTTCGATCGAGCGCGTTCGACATCGTTCGCGGGGATAGTTTCCCCAACCACTCAGGAGTTCTGAGGTACCTCGAAACGAATCCGCCGACATCATGAATGTCCCACGCCATCAGATTTTCGCCACTGACACTATCCCTCCTAAAACCTACCACCCATTCGATTGACATGCGGGACAAACTCCCCCCAGGCTCGCGGGAAAAACTTCAGTCGAACTTGCCGCATCGTTACAGCCGGAGTTTTCGGATTGTTCCGACGATTGTGGTTGGCCAGATCGTCGTGGTTCGCTCCCGCGAACCAACGGTTCTTTGATGGGGAAGTTCTTCATCCCGACTTTTTTGCGCCAGACTCAATTTCTGCAACCCAGTTTCACAACTGTCCGGCTATAAGTCGAACAGCGTCAACTGCTTATGTGGTTGGTTAT